>JBBTRO010000112.1:0-10162 GCA_038065155.1 Patescibacteria group bacterium | reverse complement strand
GGCGCCATCAATATGCTATAGGGCGCCAAAGCATGGCCGCCCGGGCCGGTGAACACTTGTTGAATGGTAAGAAAAAATAATCCCAAAAGGACAAAGCGCCCATGACGACTTTTTTCACGCATGGAAAAAACAATGGCTACGATAGCCGCCAATAGATACGGCCAGGAAATTAGCTGTCCCAGATTAAGTACTAGCCCCCACAATGATTGGAACAGGTTGTTATGAATCCCTTCCAGCGTCCACGGACTGACCTGCCCAAACAGCCGGACGAATTGCAAAGAAAAATGCCCTCGGGTTCGATACATGGCCAGATTGTAGATAATCGTTGGCAGATTTATAAAACCGGCCAGACCAAAAGCCCAATACCACTCCGGCAAGCGCCAGACGTGTCTTTCCTGCCAAAGTAAAAAAAGAACCATGGTTGGAATGATAAAAAGAGTGCTGAATTTTGTGAGTAGTGTCAATCCAAGAACAATTCCAAACTGCCACCAGCGCTTTTTGTCGTCCAAAAAACGAAAGAATGACCACATGGTCAAAGCCAGAAAAAAAATCACGCCAGCCTCCAAATACGAGACCCGCCCAGCCCAAATAAATTGGGCGTTGAGCGCCAAAAGCAGTGCGCTTATAAGCCCGATTTCTTTTCGGCGTGAAACAGCCACTGTCCATTGATACGTAAAAAACAAAGCACCCAGAGCCATGAGAACAAAAGGGAGCTTGGCAAAAAAAACACTGGCGTGAATGGATAAAAAAACGAATTGAATTAAAAAAAGAAGAATCGGATGATCATGGAATGACAATTCCGTCCAAAACGGCATTTCCGTAAACCAATGGAGTGGTGTCTCCTGTTGTGCGGTAAACAAAAAATCAACCAAGCCGATCGAGCGAACACTGTAGGTCGCGTCGTCGCCGACCATGTCAACATGTGAGATGCGGAATAGAAGTACCACGGCAGTACAGCCGATTATCCACCAGAGGCGCTGATCAATGTGCTTCATATAGTTTTCCTTCATATAAGCTCCTCGCCTCGGAAATGAAAAATATTTTCCATTTCCTCGGCTGCGTTCGCTTATAAGCGCGTGGACAAAATTTCCAATTCCTGAAACATTTCCTTGGTGCGTTTGGCAAGAAGATCGAAGTTGCCGTTCTCCGGGATCGCCTGCACTTTGCGCTCATCCTCGAGCCACAGCCTCTGCATCTCGCTCATTTTTCCAATGACCTGCCAGCGATTTGCCCGCTGAAATATCAGGCGATACATCGGCGCCAGCATTTTACCGCGCGTAAGCATTTTTTCTTCAATGTCGCCCTCAAACACAGAGAGAAGAAATGGCACGCGGCGGCGCATGAGCAAAGAAAAAAAGGCGGCCGCGAGCGCGCCATAACTCGCCATAATAGCCCAAGCGACTTGATAGCGATGTGTTTTATTAAGTTGTCGCGCCTTAACTACGGCCCGAAACGGCAGGAGGAATTTATCGAGCGCTGTCCCCTGCCCCAGCCGATAAATATGAACACGGCCGGCATGCGTCTCCGCTGTAACTTTTGTATCAAATCGAGCGGTGATGATATCAAATTCATACCCCGGCAGACGCGCGATCACTTCGCTCGTTGCTTCTTCGGCTGGACCCTTCATCGGCAAATACGCAGTGCTAAACACCAGCACATGCGGCCGATGCGCTAGGCGACTCTGAAAATCAACAATCGTTTTTTCCAAACCTTCCACAAATCCAATTCTGGGTTCCCAACCCAATAATTGTTTCGCGCGCGCAATATCCGGACAGCGCCGCTGGGGATCGCCAACGCGCCCGGGCATTTCCGTCTCCGTTTGATGCACAATGCGACTCTTTGAATTTGTTTGCTCTTTCACGGCGACAGCAAGATCAATGATGCGCTGTTAATCGGGATTGCCCAAATTAACGGGTCGCCAATCATCGCTTTCGATTTCCATCCGTTTGGCAAGCGCCGGGCCAAGATCATCAATATACAAGAAACTCCGCGTCTGCTCGCCATTGCGAAACACAGTAATATCTTCATTGAGAAGCGCTTGTAAAATAAAATTGGACAATACGCGGCCATCGTTGAACATCATGCGCGGACCATAGACATTGAACAATCGCACAATGCGCGCATCAACTCCGTATTGTTCGTGATAATCCTTGCACAGCGCTTCGGCCGCCCGCTTACCTTCATCATAGCAGGCACGCTTGCCCAAGGGGTCAACATTGCCGAAATAACTTTCTTTTTGCGGATGCTCCAGCGGGTCGCCATAGACTTCTGAAGTTGACGTGAACAAAAGCCTTGCGCCGGTTTTGCGGGCCAAATTCAACATGTGCTGCGTACCATGGATACTCGTTTCAAACGTCAACACCGGATCAAACTGGTACTGCATTGGTGAGGCTGGACAAGCCAAGTGATAGATACGGTCAAGTGTTTTGTACGGGTACTTGAGCGGCCGACGGATGTCATGGGCAATAAGGTGAAAGCGAGGATTACTCAAATGGTGGGCAATATTCTCTTTTTTGCCGCTAAAAAAACTATCCACGCATACCACGTCGTGGCCTTTCTCTATAAGATAATCAATCAAATGTGACCCGACAAACCCCGCTCCGCCAGTGACTAAAATTCGCATAATAGAGCTTTATTTACACCATCAATATTAGTAAAAAAAACGTGATTTGTCAATCAAAACCGATACACCAAAAACGCTACCTCACCACGTGCATTGTGAATAATTTCCGGAGTGATTTTCTTCTCTTCCAGATAATTCTCAAACGCGTGTTTTTTTTCTTTTCTATCAATCGCTGGTTTTAACACGGTGTCGCTCGCCGGAGCAATATAGATGAACTGGCTTATCCCCTGCTCTCGATAATACGCATCGTATTTGTCGCCGGTATACGAAAAAAACTTTTCATCAGACAAGACTGGCCAGCCGTAATAGGTGATCAGGCGTTGAAATGACCAGAGTCCGGCCGTAAAATTGATATCGTTGTCGTAAATAATAATGAGCGCTGTCGGCGTTGCGCCGCCATCTTTTAGCTTAGCAATATTTTTGGTCTGGAGATCGGTGAGAAACTGATACTCGGGCTGGCCGAACAAGGCGCTCACTTTGCCGCGAAGCGTTTGTTCCAGATAGTCATTCAACTGATTAAAGCCGTAATTCTGCGTTTCTTCATTAAGTTTCGCGTACGTAAAATTCTGCCAGCCCATAGAACGAGAAAGAAGAAAAGAGTTAATAGAAAAAAGAAGTTCTAAAAAAATGATAATCCCAATCAACGAATTGATATCGATACGGCGAATATTGGTTCCTGCCTGCCGGCAGGCAGGGATTGGCATCAAATTCGCATTATTGGCATTATGTTGTAAAGCGTACGCAATAATCAGAACAAACAAAGGGATAATCATGACCACAAACCGATACGTCGAGCCGATAATAAAAAACCAAAGATACATGATGAATGTGGAGCCGAGAACGAATAGTATCGTTTTATTTTTTCGCCTAATACCCATACTCGATAACGTGATAAGCGACAACGCCGTGGCAATGTTGAATACTGGACTATTGGTGTACCAGAGAGCCCGGAAGAAATTAATAAAACGATCAAATAAACCGCCGACTTGGGAACGTCCCATCCGAAAAGCCCAGGCAGGCACATCCTGGCCAAGCGCAGCGGAAATCTGAAAATCAAAATGCCCGGTCGCGCGGTAGAGCATAATATTGTAGAGCCAGACTGGGGAAAAAAATAAAAAGAAAAGAACGATACCATACCAAAAATACTTTTCTCGCCATAATGATAAGGGAACATTTTTGTCATTCCGAGCGTAGCGAAGCGAAGTCGAGAGCCTGCCCTGAGCTTGTCGAAGGGAATCTGGATTGTCGCCCAGATCCCTCCACTCGCCTCGGCTCGGTCGGGATGACAATTTGTGACTAGCAATAAACAGATAAAGGGCAATAATCGGGAAAATAATGAGGGTTGTGTATTTCGTAAACAAACTTAGGCCAGTAGCAGCCCCCAACCACAGCCAGTACTGCGGTTTCTCTTTGACGTGAAGCAGAAACCAGAGCGCCAAAAGCAAAAGAAAAATCACAAATCCATCCTGGAGCCCAACGCGTGACACCCAGACATGGTATGGCTGTACTGCCAAAAGAAGCGCGGCGATAAGGCCAGCGCGCTCGTTCCACAACTTTCTTCCGATCAAATATATGAGATACACTGACCCGATCCCAGCCAAGACCGACGGCAGACGCATGGCAAACAGGCCAGCGCCAAAAAGCGCGAAGGCAAAATACTGCAATAAAAAAAATCCCAGCGGGTGATCATGCCACGACAGATGTGCCCACCAGGGCACCGCCCCGAACCACTGCCACGGCGTTGTTTGCGACGGCGAGGTATCGTAATCAATAAGGCCGATTGATCGGAACGCATAGATCGCTTCGTCGGTGTAGGTGTCGTGGTACGTTACGTGATAGATACGCAATACAGTTGCTACAAATAAAATAACAAATAACCACACCGTCGGCTGTCTCAAATATTGAGATATTTTGTGATACATAGACGTAAGCGATACGCGACATTGTTTGTTGATTCATTGTATACTACACTATACGGTATCGCAATATATCGCCTATGCAACAAAAACCCAAACTCCTCTACATCGTGACCCAAGGCGGTCCATGGGGTGGCGCGCAAAAATATGTATTTGATCTTGCCTATGCTCTCAAAGATACGTTTGATGTCACTATTGCTGTCGGAGAACCCCGCGGACAAAATGACCTCCAAAAAAAAGCAAAGGACTTTGGAATAAACGTGCGACAGCTCACACACCTTGTTCGACCTTTTTCTCCTCTCCACGATCTCTTAACAATCTTTGAATTGAACAGATTATATGGCGAGCTTAAACCAAACATCGTCCACCTGAACAGTTCCAAAGCCAGCATCCTCGGCTCACTCGCAGGTCAAATGTCAAATGTTAAATGTCAAATGTCAATTATTTACACCGTCCACGGCTGGGTATTTGACGAACCACTCTCTTGGGTGAAAAAAAATTTCTACCGACTTGCAGAAAAAATAACTGCCAAACAAAAAGACAAAATTATTGTTTTGTCAAAACTAGATCAAGACACGGCGACAAATCTGCTTAGCATTGAACAAGAAAAAATTCCTCTTATCCCGCACGGTCTGCCACCGCTTACACTCATCGAAAAACAAACGGCTCGTTCGATTATCAAAAAAAATTACAAATTTTCTATATCAGACAACGCATTATGGGTCGGCACTATCGCTAATTTTTATCCGACCAAAGGATTGGACATCCTCATCTCGGCCATTTCGGAATGTAAAAAAGACATTCCCAACATGCAATTCCTTATCTTTGGTGACGGCCCAGAGAGACAGAATCTGGAATCTGGAATCTGGAATCTGGAATTAAACGATCGAATTCACCTAGTTGGTTTTGTGCCAGAAGCCGCGCAATTTTTGTCCGCTTTTGATCTGTTCGTTTTGCCATCGCGAAAAGAAGGCTTCCCTTATGCCATTCTCGAAGCTCGGGTCGCTGGCCTCCCGATTATTGCGGCCGCAGTTGGTGGAGTTACGTCGCTTCTTGAAAATTACCCGACGGCGACACTTGTCCCCCCAAACGATGTTCAAGCCTTAAGCCAGGCGCTTCGCAATTTCCACACTACCGCCCCATTACCCTCTTCCAGACTTCCTACTCCAACCTACGAAGACATGGTGGCAAAAACACGCCACCTGTACCAAACGCTTCTTAAAGCGTAATAATTTGATGATTTGCTGGCGTCGGCGTCGCACCGATCGGCAAAATCCCATTTACCATACTCTGGCCTTGTTCATCAAACTTGATACCCAGGCCGCGGGCTTCCAGAACTACTGCCTGCGCTTCATCTCGTTTCCCCATCCGGTCATAAAACACAGCCAGGCGCCACCAGCCATCAGCCACATTTGGATCGTTCTCAATGCTTTGCTTCATGAGTGCGATCGCTTCGTCGAATTTCAACAAATTCAACTTAATGGCCGCCAGCACATATTGAATCTGCTGACGCTTTGGCGAATGCTGCAGGGCTTCGGTCAAGATTCTTTCCGCGTCAAATAAATATTCCGGATTCTGGAAATAGCTCGCCCCCATCTCGTCCACCTGCGCGACCAAAAGATGCGTTCGGATATCGTTGGGATGCAAACCTAGATTTTTTTGCAGTTCACTTCGGGCCAAATCCAAAAGTTGTTTGGCCATATCAGATTTTCCGTCTCGCACATAAAAATCTACGACTTGGGTTATAGTGCGAGAAAAATCGGTTCGGATATCATCAATATGCGGACTCGGTATGGCGACCGTTTTCTGATACTGGCCAATCGGATCTTGTTGAGTGTAGAGACCCCGCAAGGACAAAAGCGAGGATTGATTGGCTCGAGCGGCATTCCAATTGGTTGAATAAACAAGGAGGAGAATAACCAGAGTTACGACCGCCGACAGAGCAAATGGAAATGCCTCTCTTTTGGCAGTGTTCACTGGCACAGTTACCGCTTGATACTCCACCTGACTGTTGAGGAATGCCAGAAAGAAAAAGAAATACAAATATGAAGTCGGATTCTCGAACACAAAAACATTTTGCGCCAAATGGGCCGCCAAAAACGCGACCCCGACAGCGACGATATGATGATACAATCCTCGACGATACCCTCGATACAGCATGAAAACAACCGTCCCAAACATCGCCAAGTAGGTGAGAAGACCAAAAGCGCCCTGAACCGCCAATGTGTTCATGATAATATTGTGCGCGTTGTCAAACCAGGTTTCACCCCAGCCGTGCTCGAGAAACTCCGGACGATAATATTTATTGAATGCGTAATAGTAATTATTCGGCCCCCAGCCGAACACCGGCCGCTCTTGCCAAGCCTCGACCGCAATTCCCCACGCCATAAAACGCGTGCTGGCTGTCCCGCCTGCCGCGCCAGAAAAGGAATTCAAGAGTCCGCCTAGAGCCGGGATTTGCGACACGAAAGGTGTCTGTCGAAACGCAAAGAGCACCCCAAGTAGGACAATAAATCCACCCATGAGCCCAACCAGCATTCGGCGCATTTCTCGGTGACCGCGCATCATAAATAAATAAACCGCGCCCAGAACAAACATTCCGCTTAAAAGCCCAAGCATTGACCCACGGGTGCCGCTCAAAAAAATTCCTAAGAAGCCCAGCAAACCAGCCGCGCCGGCAAAAATCTTCCAGCCGCGCAACTGTTCCTTCATAAAGGTAAGCCAGCCCAAAAACGCCAAAAAGAGGCCGTACCCGCCGACATAAATCGGATTTCCCAAGGTTGAGGCTACGCGAGAGCCGCTTTGGTTAAGAAGTAAGTCCGGCTTAAAGCGCTGGAGTACCCCAATCACCATGACAATGCTTCCAGCGAGAAGAAAGGTTCGAAGTAACCATCGCCAATCCTTCCATTCTTGGACGACCGAAGTGACAACCAGATAGTACAAAACATAGTGCAAAATCGTAAACAGCCCAAGCATACGCTCGTGATTGTCCCACAAACTGTGGTACCAATCGACGCCGACAAAAGTGGAAATTGTGAAACTGGCAAAAAACAGCAGGATCGCTCCGGTAATCGGCGTAAAGCGCATCCGAAATTTTTCCCAATTGGTGGCGAGTAGAACCGTATACGCTCCGGCCAAAAGAAGGGCGAGACTGCGAAAGACAACAATTTTGGGGACAATAAACGGAAAAATAAATGAAGATGACCGCATGACGAGCGGAACAAAAAAGGTCAGCCCGATAATAATACTCGTAAAAAGGAAAAGTTTACGTTGCATACAGTTGAAGGAATTTAGAATAAAGAATTTGGAATCTGGAGTATAAATTACCCTCCAAATTCCAAATTCTAAATTCCAGATTCTAGCACAAGAATACCAGACCTATGGTGAAGAATCAACAAGAGGCTTTAATTGTTCCAAACGCTTACCGATATCAGCCGATTGCTCTGGCAATGCTATCAAGGCTGATTCGAGAATCGTTTGCGCGCGCCTAAAATCTCCCTGCTGAAGCGCCACCTGTGCTTTGGCGTAGATAATATCAATCCGTCGAGGTGAAATTTTTAGCGCTTCATCAAGAAAAGAATCAGCCCTCGGCAAATACGGATTTGTACTGCCCGGAATATCGAGATAAACTTTTGCTGGATCGATAAACCACTGGGAATATAGCCCAATCTCTTCACGCGCCTTTTGGTGAGCGCTAACCATCCGCTGCAAGAGCGGCGAAATTGGGTCTCCCTGATATCTGTCAGGTCGCCCCAAAACCACAATGCTGGCATTACGTATAATCCCGGCAATGTTGCCCTGCCCAAAATAAGCCAATCGCGAAGCGGTGTCAAAATCACCAAGCGCCTGATTGATATCATGGTTTTGAGTTACCGCTCGGTATCCATCCGTTGCATAAGAAAGTGCCTGCCAAGAACGAAGATGGGCGTATAACAAAAATGCAACCACAGCGCCAACGACCCACACGCGCCAGTCGGATCTTCCATTTTCTCGCGATTCAAGAAGCACAAATTCTGAATCACGCATTATTATTGCATACCCAACGAGAACAAACAGTGGCAAAATAACAACAAGTGTGTCAAATATAAAAAAACTTTGGACACCATACGCGACGATGCCAGCCGTTATAATCGACACTCCAACCGGATCGCCTGGATAAGACCGCCAGAGAGATACGCCGACAATCACAATCAAATACAGATACGCAACCGCCCCAACCATCCCATGAGCGACCAAAATATCCAGAGGCGCATTGTGCGTACTGTCAAACCAGGGCTCGCCCAAACGTGGGTCAAAATGCCGATCCAGCGCCAAAAATATCATCTGCTCTCCCCAGCCAGTGATTGGCCGATCGAGAAATGCTTGCCAGCCGACATTCCAAATCAGGAGACGAGAACGAACGCTAAAATCAGTGAGAGAAATCTCGCTGAGACGCCGGAGAGAATTTTGGGACTGCACAAATGAGGTGTTGCGAAACGCAAATGCCCCGACCATGCTCAAAAGCATTATCCCAAGGAGGCCGACACTTGCAATTCGTACTGCTGTAGGTTTTAATCCAAGTACAGAGACCGGTTTCACTGCCCACGCCAACAAAAGAAGCAGTCCAGCAACGGCAAAACCCAGGAGTGCCCCACGCGTGGCGGTGAGGTACAGAGCGATTGAGATAAAGATGATAGAAGCGATAAGCGATAGGCGATACGCGATAGTTTTGGCGGTAGTCTGTAGTCTGTAGTCTGTAGTCTTCAAAATCAGCCACAAACAAATAAACCATGCCACAACCAGAAATCCACCCAGAAACGCCGGGTTGCCAATAGTGGAAAATAAACGATCATCAACGGCACGAATTTGAAAGGCGATGCCCGCGCGCTGTACCAGCCCGTAGAGAGAGACAAGAGCGGCCGTGCCGACAGTGCCGAGCATTACCAAACGATACTTTTTGGCATCAGAAAAAACTGTAACTACCATGACAAGATACACAAACAAATGCAACCATGTCACCCACCCCATCATGCGTTCATAATTCCCCCAAAAGCTCGTCATGAAATTCAAGCCCAACGCGTCAGTCAATAATTTTACTAACAAAAAAATGCCGGCTGCTCTAAGCACGGCATTTTTTTGGATAATTTTTACCCACGAGAAACCGTAGACAGAGACGAAGAGGACGAATAGCAATTCAACGGCAAGGTAAAAGAAATACGTCCGATAAACGACAAACGGATAGAGAAGCTGGGTACCGAAGATGAGGGGCACGATAAGAATGAGAAGAAGACCCCAGCGAAGAAATTGTCTTTGCCCTATTTGCATAAAAACATGCGAACCACGAAAAATGCGAAATTGCGAAATATATCATGCCAATTTTCGCATTTTCGTACCTTTCGCAGTTCGCATGTTATAAGTTTACTTGACATCCGCAAACACCTGTTTGTATGCCGCAATATCCGGATACGCTTTCATGAGTTCTTTGGCAGTTTGCCGATACTTCACGATATTCCCACTTTCCTTATAGAGCTGTGCCAAAGCATACCAAACATCCGCATTATTGTTGGTCGCGCCGAGACCATCTTGGAGCGTTTTCTCGGCACCGAGCACATTCTTGAATTGTACTCGCTCTATCGTCGCCATC
>JBBTRO010000111.1:0-2014 GCA_038065155.1 Patescibacteria group bacterium | reverse complement strand
TCGCCGCCTGGGTAAGCTTCACTATGAATATAGGTAATTTCTTTGAGTTTAAGCGACCCTTCCAGAGCGACCGGATAGTTTACTCCGCGACCGAGAAAGAGAAAATTCTTATGGTGGCTGTACTTGCGAGCGATCTCACGAATACGATCACTCTCTTTGAGCGCCTCTTGCATCTTGGTTGGAATCTCGCGCATAGCATACAGAAGTCTTTGCCCTGTGGCCACACTGACTCGATTCAGGCGGCCAAATTGCAGCGCATAGAGAAGTAGAATCGCAATCATGTTGGTATATGCCTTGGTGGAAGCGACTGCCAATTCCGGTCCGGCATGAATATAACTGCCGCCATCGGTTTCGCGGGCGATGGTGGACCCGACAACGTTCACAATGCCGCGCACAAACGCGCCTTTACGCTTGGCTTCCCGAAGGGCTGCCAACGTATCGGCGGTTTCACCTGATTGCGAAATGCCAAAGACGAGCGTATCACGATCGATAATCGGGTCGCGATAGCGAAATTCACTAGCCACATCAATCTCGACCGGTATGCCAGCCAAACGCTCAAACGCATATTTCCCAATCATTGCCGCATATGAAGCCGTGCCGCAAGCAATAAGTATAATGCGCTTTACCCGTCGCATCTCTTCCTCGGTCATATTGAGTCCGCCCAAATAAGCTGTCCCTTCGGCCAAATTATACCGGCCCCGAATCGCGTCCTGAAATACGATCGGCTGGTCAAAAATTTCTTTGAGCATGAAATTTTCGTATCCGCCTTTTTCGGCCTGCGTCTCGTCCCAATCCAACTCTTCGACGCACTTTTCAACCTGTTCATCGTCCAAATTGTATGTCTCAATGCCGTCACGAGTCATCTCGGCCACTTCACCGTCATTCAAAAAAATACATTTTTTGGTATGCATGAGAAGCGGTGTCGGATCAGATGCGACATACTGTTCGCCGTCCCCTAGACCCAGCACAATCGGACTCCCTTTTCGCGCGGCAATCAGAAGTTCCGGATGATCAGCATGCATGACTACAAGACCATACGTGCCGCGGACATGCGGCAAGGCCGACAGCACGGCTTGGCGCAGATCGCCTTTGTAGTGAGAAGCAATCAAGTGCGCCAAAATTTCCGTATCCGTCTGGGAGGTAAATGTAACCGACCCTTCGAGCGCTTTCTTTAATTCACGATAATTTTCCACGATGCCATTATGAACAATCACGAGCTTGCCATCGGCTGCCACATGCGGGTGCGCGTTTTCTTCGGTGACTCCGCCATGGGTCGCCCAGCGCGTATGAGCAATGCCGATGGTGCCAGAGAGCTTCTCAGTCTTCAATTTTTCAGCCAGACTGTCAATCTTGCCCACGGCTCGCACGCGCTTAATTTGATTTTCAGATTGCTCCAGTATCGCAACGCCTGCGCTATCATAACCACGATATTCCAGACGCCGAAGGCCAGCGACTAAAATCGACGCCGCGTTTTTGTTCCCAATGTACCCAATGATGCCGCACATAAACATTTGATAAATTCGAATATCGAAATCCGAAATTCGAAAATGATTATTTGATAATACCCATTTGTTTGCCAATGTCGGCAAATGCTGCCACACACCTATCGATTTGCTCTGAGGTATGCGCGGCGGAAATTTGCACGCGAATGCGGGCCTGGCCTTCGGGAACGACCGGGTAGCTAAAAGCGATTACATAAATACCCTTTTCTAATAAACGCTTCGACATCTCTTTGGCGACTTTCGCATCATAGAGCATGACCGGCACAATCGGATGATCTGCCCCTTTGAGTTCAAATCCAAGCGCAGTCATGCCAGATCGGAACTGATTCGTGTTTTTTCGCAGTGTTTCTCGGGCATCCGTACTGTGCGAAAGCAGACGCAAAACTTTAAGGGTGGTTCCGACAATCACCGGTGCCAAGGTGTTTGAAAAAAGATATGGTCGAGAGCGCTGGCGAAGATAATCGACAATTTCCTTTCTCCCGGACGTAAAGCCGCCGCTGGCTCCACCCAAC
>JBBTRO010000110.1:0-1238 GCA_038065155.1 Patescibacteria group bacterium | reverse complement strand
CTGCTGCGCCAATAATGCCGCCGTCGCCAATCCTTGCGATTCAAATACGATTTTGAAAGTGAAGGCCGATCGCCAATGCGCCGAATGGCTGGCTTGCACCGAAAGCGAAAAAACCACGGATTCCAAAGGCAATATCATTGAAATGTGCAAAAAACGCGTCGCCTGCAATAAAACCGGCGATGGCGTGGAATGCGCGTCGGACGGTCTAGTTCCGGAAACAAAACGAAATCAGACCTTTGATGACCCTATAGCAATTGATGCGCCGGCAACACACGCGGGTGTTGTCGCGGACGCCAATCTGCGCAGCGGGTATTTCAAGGCCGGAGCGCATTGGGCAAGAGTGTGTGATGGTAATAAATCTTTAAGTTGTCAGGTTGACTCTGATTGCGGCGCAAATGGTCCTTGTATAGATCGGCCAAAAATGGTTTGTTCGCTAAATCCCAGTAAGGTCTGCGCGTCAAATTCCAATTGTCTTGTCGGAGAAGGAATCTGCGGGCCCTATATTGAAGGTTATTATCCACACGGCCAAATGGCGCAAGTAGGTTCATTAGGAGTCAATCCGGTAATTTTTGAAGACGATTTTGAAACATATCAGTCTGGGGTGGTGTTGCCGCAGTGTTCGGTGAATGCGACACAGGCTGGAACATGCGTGGGCGACGATCCATCAACGCCGGCCGATGAAGATACTTGTAAGCCGACGACTACAAAACCGGCCAACGAAGGCATTTGTTTGAATTATTGGTCAGGCCTAGGCCTAGGGCGGTGCTCTACGACGACTACTCAAAGTTGTAGAAATAATACAGAATGTCCTCAGGGGCCACCGGCAGAAACTTGCAATAATATTTCAATAGCAAAAGCCACCAATAAAGAATTCAAATTCGGAGGGCAGTCGCTTTTGGTCTTGGAAGGAAATGTTGCCGGAAATGAAATCGTTTCAAAAGACCTGCTCGTAAGCGCCGGAAATTATGTTTTAACCGCGTGGATAAATACGAAAGATCTTAATCCGCAAACTCCAAGCAATAATGATCCGAATTTGTTGAGAATTGAAGTATCGGGGGCGGGAGCCGCCTCGATTGAACAAAAAGAATTGCAGGATTGGACAAAATACATAAGCGATCCATTTGTTGTTGCCGCGGGAAACTTGAAAATCAGTATTTATATGGTTGCTAAAGGAAATGTGATTAAAGCCGGTTCAAAAGCTTATATTGATATGATTTCCCTGGCGCCGGTTTTGGAAA
>JBBTRO010000109.1:0-10914 GCA_038065155.1 Patescibacteria group bacterium | reverse complement strand
CGATTGTGTGAGAAGCAAATAAAAAAGTCCAACACTTAATAATATGTTCCTCAATCCATTTCCAAACGCATTCGGCCTGGACATTGGCGATCTCTCAATCAAGGCGGTCCAGCTTCGCAATATATCGCGCCGGGGTCGTGGCCAGCTTTTTCAGCCAGTCGCGTACCGCTCCACCACCTTGCCCCACGGCCTCGTCATGAACGGCATCATCCAAGAGCCGGAAAAAGTGCGCAAGTACATTTTACACCTCCTCGAGGGCGCGCCGCCAAAAGAACCAAGAATCAAGAGCGACTGGATCTTTGCTTCTCTGCCAGACGTCCAAGGATTTCTAAAACGGATAGAAATCGATAAAAAAATTGACGATATCATCGATGAAGACGTCCGCTATGCGGCCAAACAGCACATTCCTTTCGAAGAAAATGAATACTACCTAGACTGGCAAGCCATGCCCCAAAGCGAAAGCCCCAATCGCGCGTCGCTTCTGGTCGCGGCTATGCCAAAAAAGGTGGCCGATATGTACACGTACCTTTTGGAGAGCTTGGGTTTAGGCGTAGTGGCTCTGGAAATTGAAACCCTGGCGATCGCGCGCGCGATGATCACGGCGAGGAAAACATACGAAAATGAGGCGCGCGCTATCCTCGATCTTGGCGCTAGCCGCTCGAGCCTCACTATTTACGACCATGATCAGATCCAGTATAGTATTTCTCTCCCCTTTTCCGGCGAACTTATTACCACGAGCCTGGCGCAAAAGTGCAAACTAGATTACGAAGCCGCTGAACGGAAAAAAATCTCCATTGGCTTGGATTATGATAAAAAATCCGAACCCTGCTGGTCAGTTATGATTGAAATGACCGATCAGCTCATCGAGCAAACGAAGCAGGCGATTGAATTTTATTATTCTCATTTTCCGGGCAGCAGCAAAGTCACCCACATCACGCTGTGCGGCGGGGGCGCGGCGATGAAAAGATTGGATCAGATTATAACCACCAAGCTCGGCGTGAGCGCCCAGCCTGGTCATGTTTGGAAAAATGTCTCACCCAATATCAAGATTCATCTGAGCGATGAAGAATCCTTGGGCTATGCGGCGGCCATCGGGCTGGCACTACGCGCCGCGGCCAATCCCTTCTTTGCCGGTGATGCCCTATAAATATGTACCCCATCCGACTTAATCTACTCTCCCCCAATAAACAGTCATATCTCAAACAACTCATGTTTAGTGAATTTTTAAAAAATATCGTCGAGACACTCCTCATATTTCTCGCCGTGACCGGCATCGTACTTTTGGGAGCAGATTGGATTCTACAAACGTATTTCACGAGTCTATCCGAAAACTTGACCGCTATTTCCAACCAGCAACTCAACAAAAATACCGACCTGAAAAACATCAACGGCATCCTGCTTCAAACCGAAAAACTCCAGGTTCAATATACGCTTTGGGTGGAAAAAATAATTACGATCAGTGACGCGGTGCCGCCCGGTGTCGTCCTGACACAGCTTACGCTCGACGCCAAAAACAAAACACTGCTCCTAGGCGGGGTAGCGGAAACGAGAGAAAATCTTTTGGCGCTCCAAAAGAATCTCGAGGCTCTGCCGTTGCTTTCAGGAATAAATATTCCTATCTCCCAGCTGTCTCTCCGATCCAATCTCCCATTTTCAATCATTGGCACCCTGGAATAAGCCCATATGACCATACCCCACCTATCGCTTCGACAACGCCTGATCCTTGTCACTGCCGCGCTTGGCATCATTGCCTCATCTATTGTCATCGCCATTATCCTGCCAAACATGCGCGATATTCTGGCGTTGGGGAAAAGCATTGCCGACACTCAGGCATTTTTTGAGGCGCAATACGAACGAACCAAGGCGCTCCGCAAATCAATCGCGCATCTGTCCGAAATTAAAACTCTCGCCGAACGCTTTCAAAGCGCGCTAATACAGCCCGGAGATGAATTGAACGTCATCACCGCCCTTGAATCCCTAGCCGGAGTGCACCATATTACTCAAGACTTAACCATCGATTTTGTTGATGCCAAGGATCCAATCGGTTTACCCGCCATCACGTTTTCCATGTCCAACCGCGGCGCTTTCACTGATCAGATCAATTATCTGCGCGCCCTAGAGCAATTGCCGTATTACGTCATTATTGATCGCCTAGAGTGGAGCAAAAGCACCGACGCTAAAAGCAGAGACAAAAGCGCTATAACCCTGCGCTTCACCGCCACTGTCTACCAAAAAAATTCCCAGCCGCAATAATATGTTTCAATTTTTCAACCATCAAAAAAACCAGTTCGCATTCCGTGGAGAATTCCAGCACCTCTACAGTTTTCGTATCGTGAATATAATTGTTATCAGTCTTTACGCCTTCGCTGTTTCCGGAGTACTGCTATTTATTTATGCCCGCGTCTACCAAACTATCGAAAAGGTGGATACCATCACTGCCCTCCAATCCAGCCTGCCTCCGCCCACCATTGAATTCGACCGCCTCGAGCGCGTCAATACCGCCTGGGAAAAAAAACATGCCGATGTGTCCCTTACGATCACTCGAGATCCGTTTTTGCCCACGGCAACATCTACGGCTGGCGAATAAATACAATAATAAAAAATCGCAATCCAGATTCCAAATTCCAGATTCCAATCAATTATGAACACGCATATCTTCGTCGTTGGCCGGCACCCCGAACTTTCTCTCGCCGAAATCAAAAGCGTCTTCTCGATTTTGGGCATTTCTCATACGATTGAAAAGGCGGAAAAACAAACACTGGTGATAGCCACAGCGGAAGAACTTGATACCGGTACGCTCATGAAACGGCTCGGCGGCACGATAAAAATCGGACAGCGGCTTCTTTCTTCCGGTTCAATTGAGGAAACAATCCTTCGCCATCTAGCGGCAGTGCAGATCGGCAAAATTGTTTTTTCCATTACCGGACAAAATGACCGAGCTATCGCGCTTAGACTCAAAAAAGAACTAAAATCCCAAGGCCGATCAGCCCGCTATATCGAATCAAAAAATACCGCCACCATTCTCCATAATCAGCTCGTGGAACATCAAGGCGACATAACAATTATTGACGGCGCCGTTTTCGTGACAAAAGCCATCCAGCCCATTGAATCACTAGGTGAACGCGACTTTGGCCGGCCATACCGAGACGCCAAGAGCGGCATGTTGCCGCCAAAATTGGCAATGATGATGATCAATCTGGCCGGGCAGTCTCTTGGCGCCACGATCCTCGACCCATTCTGCGGTTCCGGCACGATCCTTATGGAAGCGGCCACGATAGGCTACACCAACCTCATGGGCAGTGATATCTCGCCAAAAGCAATCGACGACACGCGCCAAAATTTTGCCTGGCAAGGAGGGTCGCTACCAAAAAAATTATTCGTGGCTGATGCCAGAAAAATAAGCGCCTTCCTCCCCAAAGACAGCGTAGATGCCATTATTACAGAACCGTACCTCGGAAAACCACTCCGCGGCAGTGAACCCGAAAGCGTGCTCGCATCACAAACGAAAGAACTCGCGCGATTATACCATGACTGTTTTATTGAACTCGATAAAATTCTGCGCCCAGGTGGCGCAGTCGTAATAATTATTCCAGCCTTCCAAAGTAAGACTGACTGGATCAAAATTAATGTCGCATTTCCCTGGACTAAAACAGTCTCATTTTTTTACGCCCGACCCGGACAGCGGGTGGGAAGAGAAATTGTGGTGTTAAAGAAATTATCGGCTTAGCCAGAAATTTTCCACCACCTGCCCGACTCCATAGCCAACCGCCGCCGCGATACCGGCCAGGGTCAGCATTTCGAGACCCGCCTTCCACCAGGAACGATGAGAAAATTTTGTAGTGAATACGCCCACGAAAAATAAGCCGATAAATGTGATGACGATAGAGAGAACAATGGCTGACCCGAGCGGCAAAAACAAATACGGCAAAAGCGGAACAGCGCCGCCGCCAATATAGGACAAACCCATAACAAGAGCATTGAGACGGGGGTGCGCTAAATTTTCCGGAAAAATTTTTAGCTCCCGGTAAGCCATTTCCTGCAAAAATAATTGCTTGTTTTTTGAGGCCACTTCAGCCATCTGAACCGATAAATCTCTCGGCCACCCATCCTTCGCGTACATATCGACCAATTCCTGTTTCTCTTCTTCGGGATATTCTTTGAGCTCTGTCCGCTCTTCTTGAAGTTTCCGCTCGTCAATGTCACGTTCTGACTTGCTCGAGAGATACGAGCCCACTGCCATGGAAATTGATTCGACGGACACAATCACAAAACCAGATAATATAATAGTAAACGGATGCTGTGTAGCCGCGGCGATGCCGGTTATTGAACCAAGGGTTGACACCATGCCATCTTCCATGCCAAACACAAGCTCACGTATAGTTGAGCCTAATCCGGGATCTTGGTGATGAATGTATTCATGACGATGAGGTACTGGCATAAAACATCCTATTGAGAACCAGAACCGCCTGGGCCAGATCCAAAGTTACTGCCTCCACCGCCGCCCGGAGGGGGTCCGCCAAATGACTCGCCCGGTGGCGGCCCTTGAAATCCGCCACCCTGGGGCGGACCAAAATCGCCTTGGCTTGGTTGCTGATTAAAAGATTCTTTCGGAAATGATTCTGCCGGTGGGTTGTCACGTGCTGGCTCTTGGAAGCCGCCACCTGGTGGGTCGAAAGATTCTTTTGGTGATGGTTCCTGAAGTGAAGGGCCGTTAGACCCACCTGGGAAACCTCCGCCTGGAGGGCCAAATGAATCGCCACGGGGCGGCTCACCAAAACTACCACCTGGCGGCCCTTTAAATCCACCACCTTGGGGCGAGCCAAAATCGCTTTGGCTTGGTTGATTAAATGATTCTTTGGGAAATGATTCGACTGGTTGGTTGTCATGAGTTGGCTCCTGGAAGCCGCCGCCGGGCGGAGGACTAAATTCGCCTTTGGGGAGTTGGAGCTGAGAATTGCCACCTTGTTCAGGCCGAAACTCAAATCGTTCATCTCTACCTTGAAAAAATGGCCTTGGCTGTCTCGACTCATCTTGAATAGCTTCAGGTTTCAATCCATCATTCCCCATAGGACCGCCCATTTGTTCACGCAGTGCCGGATCGCTCCCAAATTTTTCCATCATTTTACCAGGATCAAATTCTTGACCTTCCAAACCGCCAAAGAATTGCCCTCGGAAGCGTTCGATGTGCTGTTTTTCCTGTTCCTGGCAACCCGCATCACAGAAAATATCTGGCGCTTGAAATTGCTCTTCGATAAAACGTTGGCGCTGCTCGGTGAATGCCGCCTCATCACCGCCAGATCTCTCTCGAAACGCGGCTTCATCTTGCAACGCTGACTTTTCCAGAATAAATCGGCGTTTTTCATTGAAGACTTGTCCAAAATCCCGCTTTTGCTTCTCAATTTCTTGAATGATCTCTGGCGGCAGACCTTGAAACTTCGCCTGGATTTGCGCAAAATCATCTTGGTTATCAATACCCTCCAGATGCTCGGTCAATGTTTCAGTCTGTTTTTGAATAGCCTGATCAAAAAATTTCTTAAAGGCGGCTGGTGGCGGACCGAAACTCTCTGGTCCGAAACTGCCTGGAGGACCAAATCCTTCGAGCCCCGAACCTGGTGGGAATCCGGGCGGACCTTTGTGAATAAACGACTCTGGGTCAGACGCAAACTCAGATTGTAATTGCTTGAAGACCTCGATATCCTCCGGATTGGTTGAAGCGATTTGGTTAAAAAATTCCTCGCCATCCTTTTCGGCACGCTCCAAAAACTTGGCTTTGGCCTCGCGCTCCATCGACTCCATAAATTCACGCTTTTTGGGATCACCTTTCACTTTTTCCTCAAGCTCTTGGAGAATACGAAAGGTGGTAGGATCTGGATTTTCCGCCATCTGCGCTGAGAGTTTTCGAAATTGCAGAACTTGATCCTGCGAATCAGAATCGGGAAATGAAGCTCTAAATTTTTCAATGCCGTCTTCACGATGCTTATTGATATCAGCTTTCACTTCCTCGCTTTTGATGACAGCGCGTTTTTGAATTTCTTCAATCGCCCGCAGTTTCTTTACGTCCGGCTGATGCTGTTCAAAACCAGCCAGCATGTGACTGCGCATTTTTTCTCGAATTTCTGGATCCTCCACTTCAGTATCCAGTGAATCAATCCTCTCTTGAAAACGCTTGGCCGCGATATCCTTGGCCGATTCGATCTTTTGGAGAACCTCAGTTGGCGTGCCGCCAAACTGTTTCAGGTCGTCAAAAATTTCCATCTGGCGGGTTTCATCGCCGCCAAACCCACGCACATAGGCCTCAAATCGGCCACCGCGTTTTTTTGGATCAATATTTTCGAGTTGCGCGGAAAAACGCTTGAAGGCATTATCTTGCGCCTGACGGATAGCTTCCTTGGCTTCTTCGGGCACGAAATCCTCAAGGCTCTTCAAAACTTCGAGGTTGCGCAAATCTTTGAACTGACTGCCGGCCTGACGCGCCAAAACCTGATCCATTCTCCCGGCCAATGCCGTCGGGTCTTCTTCGATAGCAACCATCATCTCTCCGGCTGTGCCGTGAGATTCTTCTTTCGCCTGGCGAATTTTTTCCAGCACACCTTCCGGAATGTTCTCCTCTGCCCCTTGCAAAATGTGGTTCTCAATTTTATTAAAAATCTTTTGGTGCTTGATTTGTTTGTCCAAAACATTGTCCAACAACTCCTCGGTGCCTCCATTACCGCCAGCAGATTCCTCGGCAATGTCAGCGACGTCTTCTCTTATTCCAGCAACAGTTTCAGTATACGCTTCAACCGACGAAGCCACGGCCTCGACTGCCTCTAGGTCTTCAGGCGCTTCTTCCAAAAGCTGTTCGGCGTCAGCCAATTCCTGGCTGGCATTCTGCAACCGGACTTCGGCTTTTTTTACTGGATCAAATGTAATCGCTTCGTGAATCTTTCGTCCGAATCGTTTGAAACCATACAACGGGCTATCAGGCAAAATTCGACTCTCGGATACGCCCAAATCTTCAGCTTCAATGGTGTTATCAACCTCAATGGCCTCTTCAGTCGCCTGTGCTTCAGCCGACTGTTCAGACTCTTCTTGTGTCTCACTGACGCTCTCACTTGGCGCCGCTGGTTCGGTCTGAATGGTTTCGACTGGCACTGACTCTTGAACCGGAGCTTCAACCGGTTCTGCTACCGGTTCAGGAACTGATTCCACGACCGGCTCGGCAACCGGTGATGGTTCTGGTGATGGAGGAGGCGGTGTGGGCTCAACAACCACTGGCGCTTCTGCAGACCCTTCTTCTTGTGCCAAAACGGTACTGGCAAACAAAAAAGCAGCTACCACGATCGTGATACCCGCCAAAAGTTGCGCATAAAAAAATATTTTTGCCATTCGGATATGAAAGGCAACTACCTCCTCGTGAATTTTCATATTTTTGTATTTATATTTGTTTAACAATTCTCATTATAGCACAAAAAAAGTGTTTTGTCAACACTTGTTTATACAAAAAATGGTAAAAAGAAGAAATTTTTACAAAATTTTGGTCACGCAATATGAAAATAACAGGTGTCTCCGTCTTGAACAACATATTCTTTCCCTTCGAGTCTAAGCTTCCCATTTTCACGTACGCCTGGCCAACCTTTTAGCGTTACAAATTCCTGCCAATTGCACACATCGGCTTTTACAAAGCCTTTGACAAAATCCGTATGAATAACACCGGCCGCTTCCGGCGCTTTTGTCCCTTTTGGTATGGTCCAAGCGCGTGTTTCGGGTTCGCCAGAGGTAAAATAGGTGATCAAATTGAGGAGTTCATACCCAGCAACAATTAATTTATCCAATCCGGTTTGTGTCATCCCAAGCTCCTGCATGTATGCTTTTGCATCCTCCGGAGATAATTCTGCCAGTTCAGCCTCTAACTTGGCACACACTGCAATAGAGCTCCCTCCCCTCGTAGGGGAGGGTTGGGGTAGGGTCTCAATCTGACTTTGCAAATCAGCTGCCTCATCAACATTCAACACATACAACATTGGCTTTGCCGTCAAAAGCTGCAACTCCTTGATCCAACCCATTTCATCCTCAACAAATTCCAGCCCCCTCACCGGTTCCCCGGCTTGAAGCTGTCCGAGCAGTCGCTCTAAAAATGCAATGCGCTTGGTTGATTCTTTTGCCGCCGCCGCTTTGGCATTTTTTTTGACACTCTCCAACTGCTTTGTGACAGTCTGAAGGTCAGCAAGCGCTAATTCCAAATTAATTACATCCGTGTCTTCCCTCGGATCAACGCGATTATGAACATGGGTAATATCTTTGTCCGTAAATGCGCGCACGACCTGGACAATCGCATCAGTCTCGCGAATATGCGATAAAAATTTATTGCCCAAGCCCTCGCCCTCACTGGCGCCTTTGACCAAACCAGCTATATCAACAAATTCAATGGCCGTAGGCACCACCTTTTTTGATTTTGAAACATCGGCCAGCTCTTTCAAACGATTGTCCGGTACTTCTACCACGCCAACATTCGGATCAATCGTACAAAAAGGATAATTAGCCACATTGGCCTGCTTGCTTCGGGTCAGCGCGTTAAATAGAGTTGATTTGCCGACGTTGGGTAAGCCGACGATACCAAGAGAGAGGGACATAGTGGACCGAGCGGGACTCGAACCCGCCACCCCTGCGATGCAAACGCAGTGCTCTACCAAATGAGCTATCGGCCCTTAAAACTCCATTACAATTGACTTCCAACCACAAACAACGAGAATAGTGTGCCTTGATAGAGACAAAAAGTCAATCTAAAAAATCTTATAATAACTCTCGGTCGTAGAGAGGCAAACCTCCCGAAGCTCTGCTGTAAAAGAATTGCACAACTCTTTGGCCTGAACATCGGAGTGATGGTAAGAGATAAAATCCTTTACTGCGCCAATGACACAGTTCGACTTTTGCTCGTAATTCAGGCCTAAATTGCACGTATAATTCGTAATGACCACATTGCTAATACTGCGCCCCGAGGCATCACGACCCAGACTCTGGTAGCAAATCGGCCGAAAGGTGTCTTCCACCTGGCTACAGAGCTCAAATACTTTGGGGAAATTCTCTCTGGTGGCTTCGAGCATGTATGACGTCTGCATCAGGTAACACGTCCCCTTGTATTTGTCCCCGACGGCATTGCAAGGGTACAGCGGCTCGGTCGGCTTCAAATACTTGGTAAAATGATTTTTCCCGTCAACAATGATATTTTCCATGAAAGCGCCACTATAACACGACTTTTGCTCCCATTCACCCACCAGACTGTCACAAAGCGTGAGGGATTCAAACAGCTCGCCATTCGTAATTGCCATAAGGCCATGGCCGAGTCCATGAACACAATTATAGTAATTAAAGCCATATTCAGCCTTGCCCGGCACATCAGTACAGATCTGATTAAGCTGTGAAAGGAGATTCTTTCGGCCAATTTTGCCCAATACCCCTTCCAAGATCCCGTGGTAATAGCCTGACCAGCAATAACTGTCGCCATAGCTATAGGCTTCGGATACAGTCTTGTATATACGAGTAGCGGCGCGGCCGATCACGTGAGTAATCGGATGACATTGGGATTGGACGTAAGGACTTTTTGGATAACGCTCTTTTAAATCAGCGAAAGCGACCGTCACCCCTTCGTTCTCTGTTAAATCTTCATAATACTCTTCATAGCAAAAGAAATCCTGACTTCCTTGATCCAGACAATTGTTTGAAGGTATTTTGTTTACGGAGATGGTGCCTGACACAGAAATATCGCTGACTCTAGCCCCTTTTTGTGGATCGCTGGCCTCAATAGCACTTTGGTTTATGAATGGTTCCACTGCCGGAGACGACTCACCAGACCTATTGAAAAGAAAGATACCTAACCCAACAAGGGCTAGGGTGCCGACGACAATAAATAACTTGGCTTTCATATTATAGAACTTACGCGTTTTGCTCCCAACGAAATTCGCTTTGGCTCATTTCATTACTCCTTAAAGTGTATTATTTGGAGTAACAGATTGAGCCGAGGCTAAATCTGTTCAATCACAAAAGTCTTAATATCATATCAAACAGCCTTTTTTCCGGCAAATGACAATGTAAAATTCTATATTTTGTATAAACTAATCTAGACAACTGTGGATAACTCTGTGGGTAAAAGTCCTTTTATGTGGATAACATAGTCAAAAATCATAAGTATATAATAATCTATACAATCAAAAATTGCATAATCTAGACAAAAAGGCTTATTTTAAATAAAAAATGGCAAAACTTGACAGAAACAGAAAATAGTGCTATAATTATTTTATAAAATAATATTTTGCTCTTTTAATTAGGTTGTTCCTCGGCACTTGAATGTGACGCGGAGCATTCCTGCCCTTTACTACATTTTCGGGCCTACCCTTACCCACTCTCCCTTTTATAGGGAAAATATAATAAACACAAAAGCAATAGGGGACAGAGGCCGGCTCGAAACTGGTGATTCCCATTTTATTGTATCTTGTGCCTTCGGGTCAGGATACCCGGGAACCCCACCAACCATGTGTGGTAGAGAGCTACCCTCTATCCTTAAAAGACTGACTTTCTCGGAAGGACATTCTTCTGTAACCCTACAGTGGAGCGCCCTTCCCAGAAGTTGCTTTGAGGATATATCTCTAAGGCGACCCTGGGCATATAATATTTTTATGGCCCGCACGGGCCGCCTTTTTCATTTTTGCCCTTGTCAAAAGCGGCTATTTCGCCTATACTACTCACTATTCTTTCCCTAACCCTTTGTATGGTAAAAAATACGACCTCACCCTTTAACCAAGAATTTCTTGTCAAAATCAAAAAAACACTTGAGGAGGAAAAGGCGCGCCTGAGCAAAGAGCTGGGTGGTTTTACTAAAAAAAATCCTCACTCAAGCGATGATTTTGACGCCACCTACCCAGAATATGGCGACGAAGA
>JBBTRO010000108.1:0-3105 GCA_038065155.1 Patescibacteria group bacterium | reverse complement strand
TTCCGTCTCGACGCGGTAAGCAGGTATCGGAGCTCACCGGGAGCTGGGTCTGGGAGGTCGACTGTTTCGGTAACCTCAAGACCACCATTCTCCCGGAGGACGTCGGCTTCGAGGCTGGAAAGGTCTTCACGTTTCACGATGGTCGGGGCCGTACCTTCCAGGTCATGGCCTACCGGCAGCTTCGCCAGGTGCCCAAGGGCCAGCCTGGGCTGGTCATCGGTAGCTCTGGTTATCAGAAAAAGCGCTGGCTCGAGCTCGTCGTGAACGGTGGGAGCGCGCGGAAATGGTTCCGGATCAAGCGCGGCGAACTCATTCGCATGTGTCCGGAAAACGCGGCTGTGATAACGGAAGAGGAGTGATCCCTATCTCGTGAACAGCCGCACAGAGCGCAGGGAGTTGTAGGGTCTGAACGACCTATCGTCGTTCATTGATTCTCCTCCCTGCGCTCGGATTGGTAAAATTGTAACTCAAAACTTTAGCCTTGACGTCAAACCTAAAGGTTTGGGCTACATTTTTACTTAGGATGACTGGGGACGATCCTCCTTGCAGAGCAATTCTTTTTATGAGAAACTAGGACACGATTAGTGAGTGTCAAGGCTAAAGCCTTGAGTTACAAACTGCAAACTTTCAACTTTAATCTTTAATCTCGTTATGTCCTATCTCTTCACTTCCGAATCCGTCACCGAAGGCCATCCAGACAAAATTTGCGATCAAATTTCCGACGCGGTGCTTGATGCACTCCTGACCCAGGATCCAAAATCCCGTGTCGCAGTCGAATGTTTTACCACCACTGGCCTTGTGATTGTCGGCGGAGAAGTCACGACGCGCGGTTATGTAGATGTCCAAAAAATTACCCGCGAGGTGATTCAACAGATTGGCTATACGGATCCAGCCTATGGGATTGATTCGGAACACGCTGGTATTTTGGTTTCGATTCACGAACAGTCCCCGGATATTTCCCAAGGCGTGACCAAAATGACAGCCGAAGAGCAGGGGGCGGGGGACCAGGGACTCATGTTCGGGTATGCGACCGACGAGACGCCGGAACTCATGCCCTTGCCAATCCTTTTGTCACACAAGCTGGCAAAACAATTGGCCGAAGTCAGAAAAAACGGCACAATTCCGTATCTTCGCCCCGATGGCAAAACTCAAGTCGCGGTGGAGTACGACAATGGCAAACCAATACGCGTGCAAAATGTCGTCGTGGCGGCACAGCATCATGACACTGTGTCCCTTGAACAGCTCCGCTCTGACATTGCCGAAAAGGTGATCAAACCTGTCTGTGGTTCAGCGATTGATGCGCGCACGGATTTTTTTATTAATATGACTGGCCGATTTGTGATCGGCGGACCCCACGGAGACACTGGACTTACCGGCCGTAAAATTATTGTAGACACCTATGGCGGCATGGGC
This sequence comes from Patescibacteria group bacterium, assembly GCA_038065155.1. Taxonomy (GTDB): domain Bacteria; phylum Patescibacteriota; class Patescibacteriia; order Magasanikbacterales; family UBA922; genus JAHFIC01. Next base: position 1,692 of record JBBTRO010000108.1, on the reverse strand, counting down.
CGGCATGGTGGTGGTTGTTTTTCTGGAAAAGATCCAAGTAAAGTGGACCGCTCGGGCGCCTACATGGCACGCTATGTGGCCAAAAATATTGTGGCCGCTGGTTTGGCAAAACGTTGTGAAGTCCAGGTTGCCTATGTGATCGGCAAAGCAGAGCCAACGAGTATCCATGTCAATACCTTTGGAACTGGTAAATTATCTGACAGTGAATTGGAAGAAAAGATTAAATCCACATTTGATTTTCGTCCGGGAAAAATTATTGAACATCTTAATCTCCTTCGCCCGATCTATCGCCCCACCGCGGCGTACGGGCATTTTGGGCGAGCCGAGTTCCCGTGGGAGGAGACTGATAAAGTTGAGGAATTGAAGAAATAACGAAATTGGGGAATTGCGAGCTGGCTTTTTGTCAAAGATTTTGCTATGCTAAGCGGCAGAATCTATGACCGAGAAAGAACTGTTCAAGACAATCTACCAGGTGACCAAAAAGACAAGCATGCCTGCATATGTGGTAGGTGGGTATATTCGTGACAGGCTTTTGGAAAGCGAAAAGCGAAAAGCGAAAAGCGAAAAGGATATTGATATTGTTATTGACGGATCGGGAATTGCCTTTGCCAAAGCGTTTGATGAAGAGGTTAAGCAAGCGGGCAGGTTGATTGAATTTGCTGATTTTGATACGGCTCGGTATCTTCTTGAAGAATTGGAGATCGAGTTTGCCGGCGCACGCTCAGAAAGTTATCGGAGTGATTCTAGAAAACCGAACGTCGTGCCAGCAACGATAGAAGCTGATTTGGGTCGGAGGGATTTTACTGTCAATGCAATGGCGCGAGAAGTGAAGGCGAGAAGTCTGGGCCAGCTTATTGATCCATTCAGCGGGGAAAAGGATATCAAAGAAAGTATTTTACGCACCCCGCTTGCGCCGGATGAAACTTTTTTTGATGATCCACTGCGGATGCTCCGAGCCGCTCGGTTTGCGGCGCAGTTGAATTTTTCGATTGAACGAGAGACACTCGCGGGAATGGAGCGCAATGCCGAGCGGCTAAAAATTATTTCTGCCGAACGGATCAAGGAAGAATTGTTCAAACTCTTGGCCACGCCAGTTCCATCGATTGGCCTATGGATTCTTTATGGTACAAAACTTCTTGATCAGTTTTTGCCAGAGGTGAGCCTGCTCTCTGGCGTCGAAGAAGCCTTTGGCTACAGCCACAAAGACAATCTGTCCCACACCTTTGCGGTTGTGGACAATATCGCGACGCGCTCTGACAAAATAATTTTGCGCTACGCTGGCCTCATGCATGATATTGCTAAACCGCAGACCAAGAAATTCATTCGCGGCCGCGGCTGGACATTTGACATGCACGAGCATCTGGGTAAAAAAATTGCAATTGATATTGGCCGGCGGCTGCGTTTCTCCACTGACGAAAGCAAATACGTGGCTAAATTGATTCGCTGGCATCTTCAGCCGATTGCGCTTATGGATGATGGCATTACGGATAGTGCGGTGAGGCGACTGATTGTGACACTGGGAGATGATCTTCAGGACCTCCTCATTTTATGCCGTAGTGATATTACGACCGGCAATCAACGGAAAAAAGCCCACCGTCTCCAAAATTACGAGCGCCTCGACAAGCGCATCGTTGAGGTGATTGAAAAAGACAAACTCCGCGCTTTCCAGTCCCCGGTGAGGGGGGAGGAGAT
>JBBTRO010000107.1:0-5951 GCA_038065155.1 Patescibacteria group bacterium | reverse complement strand
AGCGCGTCACTGATAATGACGAGGTCTCAAGTTCGATTCTTGAGTCGCCCACCAAAATGGGTTCGTAGCTCAGTTGGTTAGAGCGCCACATTGACATTGTGGAGGTCAGAAGTTCGACTCTTCTCGGACCCACCATACAAGTTTCATTGAAATGGGTTTTTGTTGCACAGGCATGCTACAATACACTATATGACCATGGAATCATCACAATTGCCGCCTCAGAACCAGCCGCCAGAGCGGAATTTTTTAGGCAATCTCGGCTTGTTTTTCCTTGAACTTATCAAAGTGGCGCTTATGGCCGGACTCACGATTGGGCTGGTTCGCTATTTTTTGTTTAAGCCTTTTTATGTGAAGGGTCAATCGATGGAGCCGAATTTCAGCGAACACGAATATTTGATCATCGATGAAATTACCTATCGTTTCCGAGAACCGACGCGGGGCGATGTCGTGGTTTTTCGCGCGCCGCCGTCGGCCACCAGCGAGAAGGAGTATTATCTAAAAAGGATTGTTGGCATGCCAGGGGAGAGGGTGAAGATAGAGGATAATAAAGTGATTATCTACAACGTCGATTATCCCCAAGGTACGATTGTCGAAGAAAATTACCTCACTGAATCAACGATTGGTTCAATGACGGTGACGCTTGGATCAGAACAGTTTTTTGTCCTTGGCGATAACCGCGAGGCGAGCTATGATTCGCGGCGTTTTGGGCCGATTGATAGGGGCGCGATCGTGGGCCGAACCTGGTTTCGGGGATGGCCCTTGAGTCGAGTGGGTACACTAGAGGCGCCAATGTATAATTTATAATATTTGTTGACTTAGGTATGAAGAAATCCAAAACAGCCGGTAAAAAAATAGTTAGTAAAAAAATAAAAAAAGCGCGGCCGACGGAAGTGGTACCCCCCAACAAAGGGATTGCCCCAGCGGGTGATGTGGGTCTGGCGGAGGCGGGAAAACGCACGCGTACCGTACCGCTTCTCCGAGGCATGAAAGATATTCTGCCCAGAGAAGGTGCGGTGTGGCTGCGAATGCATGAAACCGCGGCACGGATCGCGCAGGCTTACGGTTTTTCTTATATGGAAACGCCGGTTTTGGAGGAGGCCGCGCTGTTTATCCGCTCGATTGGCCGCGGCACTGACGTGGTTGAAAAGGAAATGTATGTTTTCGAAGACAGGGACAGTACTAAAGTCGGGCTTCGGCCAGAATTTACCGCCGGCGTCGCCAGAAGCTACATCGGCCATGGACTTCATACGATGCCGCAACCCGTCCGAGCCTGGCTCTATGGGCCGCTGTTTCGCCATGACCGGCCGCAAGCCGGACGGTTTCGCGAATTTCATCAGTTTAACTGCGAGATTCTGGGTGAACGGGATCCGATTTTGGACGCGGAGATGATCACAGTGGCATATAATTTTTTGCGCGACCTGGGCCTGGCCACTCGAGTTGACGTGAATAGCATTGGGACGCGGGAAGATCGAGAGCGGTATATTGTCGAGCTGGTTTCTTATTTGCGGACCAAACGAAGTTATTTGTGCGAAGACTGCAAGCGCCGCATGGTAAAAAATCCTTTGCGCGTTTTGGACTGCAAAGAACCGGCCTGCGCTGTAGTCATTGAAACCGCGCCGCAGATTATTGACTGGCTGTCTGACGCGTCCAAAAACTATTTCATGAAAGTGTTGGAATATCTGGACGAACTCTCAATTCCCTATCTGTTGCGTCCCACCCTGGTGCGCGGCTTGGATTATTACACGGATACGGTGTTTGAAATTTATCCGGAGATAGAAACGACTGCGCCTGCAGCGGAGGAGCTTCCTGCATCTTCCCCAGATGAGGCGTCGGGGGCGGCCGCCATAGGCGCCCAGTCAGCTTTGGGCGGGGGCGGTCGGTATGATTTGCTGGTTGAGCAAATCGGCGGTCGGCCAACACCAGCGTGCGGATTTGCCATTGGCCTGGAACGGGTTGCCACGCTTCTAAAACGCGATACGTCACCCAAAGAAAAAGAGGGGGCACAAACGCGGAAAATTTATCTCGCCCAATTGGGTGAACAAGCGCGCCGGCGAGCGCTGTGTATTGTTGAAGATTTGCGTCGTTCTGGGATTTTTATCACTCATGACTTGAGCAAGTCATCGCTCAAGACTCAGCTGGAATTGGCCAATAAAAATGGCAGTTCGCATACTCTGATTATCGGTCAGAAAGAGGTGCAGGATGGCACGATTATCGTTCGGGACATGGAGTCGGGGATTCAGGAGATTATTGATCAGAGGAAAGTATTAAGCGAGGTGGAAAAGATATTGAAGACTGTTTAGATGATCCCAATGATCCGAATGTTATCCAAATGCTCCAAATATTGTATTTGTTGCATTGGAATACATTTGTAGATTGGGATTATATCTTCGTGTTTGTTTGACAGAAGCTACTTTTTTATTTATACTCCAAGAAGTTATTTATTCTTATATAATCACCTGAGGAGGTGAACTAAGTGTGTCAGAAATAAAGAGAAAAAAGGGCGAATCATTTGAAGGATTCATGCGTCGCGTGAAGCGGCAGTGGCAACAGTCAGGGAAACTTCTTCAAGTGAAGAAGATTCAGTTTTACAACCCGCCGCAAAGCAAAAATGTCAAGCGCAAGCACGCCGTGAAGCGGAGTCGAATGATTTCAAAAATCAATTATTTGCGCAAAGTCGGACGACTTCCCCTGGAAGATGAACGATTTGCGCCCCGCTCTAGTGGGTCGCCGCGCCGATAATGATGATCCGCAGTATGCCGCTTCGCGATGCTATAAAACAAGCGCAAGAACAGGCGCTCAAAGCGCGGGACACTGGCAAGGTCTCGACTTTGCGATTGTTATGGTCGAATGTGCGCACGGAAGAGATTAACCAGAGGAAAGAGCTCGATGATGGGGGTGTAGTTGCGGTAGTAGCGCGAATGATCAAACAGCTAAAGGATAGTATTGTAGATTTTACGACTGGCGGCAGGGATGATTTGAAAACCAAAGCCGAGGCGGAAGTCAGGCTTTTGGAGGAGTATCTGCCCAAGCAGCTGAGCGATGAGGAATTGGAGGGCATAGTGAAAAAAATTGCCCTTGAAATTGGTTTGAGTGGTCAATCACAGGCTGGCCAGGTAATGGGGACGGTCATGAAAATAGTCAAAGGTCAGGCAGAGGGAAACCGAGTGCGAGAGATGGTCAACAAAATATTAACGCTATAGAGGCTACCCTCCTTCGCCATTATGGGCTTCGGAGGGCAAGTAAATCCATTGGTACATGCTTCCATGGATTGCACAATTAAAGCGGAGTAAAAAGACTCTCACGATTTTGGGGGTTGCTTTAGTTATCGGTTTTTTTGTTTGGACAGGTACGCCCGTCATGGTCTTTGCCCAAGAGAGTGGGTCAGATACGTTTGGATTACAGCCAATTCAAGACACCACCATTTTGGGGAGCGACGATATCCGCACCATTATCGCGCGTATTATCAATGCCGCTTTGGGGCTTTTGGGGATCATTGCCATATCGCTCATTATCTATGCCGGCTATGTTATCTTGACGTCTGGCGGAGATGAGGAGAAAGTGACGGAAGGCAAAAAAATTATCGTGAATGCGGTGATTGGCCTGCTTATCATTCTCGCGTCTTATGGTATCGTGCAGTTTGTTTTTCGGCTTCTTTCGGAGGCCACCGGCTCTGGCGGTGGGACTCGAACCGAGATCCGGGAACGCGAGAGTTTTGCGGGGAGCGGCGCTCTTGGCTCCATTATTCGCGATCATTATCCATTTCGTGATCAGCCTAATGTTGCCAGGAACACTCGCATCAGCGTGACGTTTCGCGAGCCGATTGATCCCGAGAGCCTGATTGAGAATACGAATGGGAGCGTGGACGCCGACGGTGAACCGGTATTTGGGGATTGCGTTAACCCAGCTGATCGCGAGCTCAATTGGGAAGCAGACTGTGATCAATTGAAGGGTAGCGCGGTCGCCGTGTACCCAACGTCGGATTCTTCAGAAGTTGTGAGAGCCGCGGCTCTGGCCGTCGCCGAAGGAACAGCTGGCCGGTATTTCACGTTTGTCTTTCGCCCGCTTACGCCGCTTGGCAGTGATATCGAGAACATTTCTTATACCGTTGATTTGACCAATGATATCAAAAAAGCCGACGGCACGACTGGAGCATTTGTTTCGAGCCTTGACGGACATTATATTTGGCAGTTTGAAACCGGTACGGAATTTGATTTCACGCCGCCCAGAGTGGACAGCGTTTATCCGGAAGACAGCGCGGACAATGTGTATCAAAATACTATTGTCCAGATTCATTTTACCGAGGCCGTTGATCCGAGCACGGTTCAGGGGTTTGTCGGCGGCGACGCGGCAGTATTTACCAATATTATTTTTGGCAATCGGTCGGTGGCCGGAAATTGGACGATAACAAACGAATATTCGACAGCTGAATTTACGTCCAGTGTCCTGTGCGCGGAGCACAATAGTTGCGGTGATGAAATGTACTGTTTGCCGCCGACGCCGCCCGTATGTCCGATAGAGAACCCATATTGCGAAGAAGTTTTGGTTCGTACGGCGTCGCTCGTCAATTGCCCCGAGACAGATCAGACATGTCTGGTCGATAACGCTCTGGCGGGTAGCTCTAGCACAGCCAATGGCTTTGAGGCCAGGCCGTTTACCGGTGTAACGGACATGGCCGGCAACGCGCTGGACGGCGCTGAATTTAATATCCCAAACGGCAAGCCGCTTATCACCGATGAAGTCGCCATTACGGCTATTGAAAATGAGGCTGATAATTTTTTCTGGAATTTTCGCATTATTGACGGGGTTGATTTGCGCGCTCCGTCGATTCGGACAGTGAGTCCGGGCATTGACGCCGAACATGTCGGGAGTGATGTCAGGCCAGCCATTATCTTTAGCCAGCGGATGTGGGAACAGACGCTCGGCGGCATAACGATGACCGAGCGCGGCCTCGAGGAGACAGTGCCATTTTGGTATCGGATACTCGCCACGGTTGATACGAGCGACCCTGGCCAGACACGAACCACAGCGCTCATAGATCACCGGGTCTTTGCCCCCAATGGCGATGATGCCTACTATTTTCCAGAAATTCCGAGCACGGTAAAAAGCGTGACCCAGAATTGTTTGTATCCCGGCCGCGGACCGATCGGCCCGGACGCGTGCGAGTATGTCGAGGAGCTTTCTGGCGAACCAGTAGCCGGAACTGGCGCAAACTGCGTACCCGTCCGCCGCGATGATGCCGATCAGGATACTGGCTGTGTGTATACGAATCCAGCCAATCCGGAAGATCTCCTCCAGCCCAATCGGCCAGCGTGCATCGAGCAATTGAATCAGGTGAGTCCCATTTGACAGAATTTAGAATTTAGAATTTAGAATCTAAACTCCATCGGCTAACTCCAGATTCCAAATTCCGAATTCCAAATTCCTAACTCATGTCTAGCACCTGTAAAAATTTTCTTTGTTGCCTTGTCACTCTGGTTTTTTGCTCCTGGCTTTTTGTTCCTTATTTTGCCTATGCCCAAACCGATTTTGGCTTAGGGCAAGTCCAGCAAACCACCCTATTGTCCGGGACAGATATCCGAGTGACAGTGGCGCGGATTATCAATGTTGCTTTAGGTCTTTTGGGCGTCGTCGCCATTGGTCTTGTTATCTATGGAGGCTATCTGGTTTTGACGGATGTTTTTCACCCTTACTGGTCCGCTGCCGTTGATGGTAATGTCGTAGAAATTATTCAAGCATTTCATGCATTCCGAGGCGTAAAGGTGCCTGCTGGTTTACACAAGGTAGAGTTCTTCTGCAGAGTTCCTTATTTTAAATTGGCATTTTTTATAACTTTTATTACAATAGTTATATGTCTGGCCGGAACATTTTATTTCTGGAGCAAAAAGGTAAGGCCTCAATATAAATACACTTGATTTATCATAAAATGCTATCTACTATACCCCAATTTAAGA
>JBBTRO010000106.1:0-31443 GCA_038065155.1 Patescibacteria group bacterium | reverse complement strand
CACACCTTGGATTGGGACGGGTCTTTGGCGAAAAAGTTGGTGGATGTTCTCGGCACAGCCCTCACAAATTGATTCTTCCTTGACAGGAGGGAGTTTTTCGTTTAGGTTGTTCATTGTGGAGGTTTTGAAAAATGAAGCTTGCGGAACACATTCGCGGTCAAGAGGCTACATGCCAGGTGGCGGTTGATACTGCCGTTCGGGCTGATGGTGTGGAGTCCTTGACGAACTTGCCCGAACGACTGCTGCAGATCAGGCGAGCAGCTCTCTCGCTCGCCGCGATGATGCCGGATCGCGATCTCGAGCTGCTCGGTAAGTACTTCGGTGGATTCGCTCCGAAGGGTAGCGTCGATGACGCTAATGCCGTCCTCAATGTTATAGCAGTCGGAAAGAATTCAGCGGCATTGTCGGAACTTTTTAAGCTCCGACAATCTTTGCGGCTTTTTCAGTTTCTTCTGGCCGCAAAGCCAACCGTCGCCAGGCTATTCGGGGGAGCCGTATGCCTCCTGCATCCGGCGACGGCCTGTCTGGTCGATTCTATCACCGACCCGTCCATGCAGCCAACTCAGTCCACCTAGCGCGTCCGCCGCGCCCCGCCAAGTCGCCGCTCCTTCTTCACAGCGGCGCCGGATCATCGAGAGGGGAGATCTCCGTCAAGCATCTCCCCAAATTCCAAAAGATCATCACCCCTGTGGTGATTTTTTGTTTTATCGTGTACTATAAATGGGCTATGGGGAGTGTATTTATAGAACTTCACGTTCCGGATTTCCAAATGGCGATTGATTTTTACCGCCTGTTTGGTTTTGACATTGCGGTCCAAAAAACAGAATATCTGGTTATGCGAAAAGGAGAGAGCACAATAAATTTTTACAAAGGCGCCGAGGCCGTGTACAATCATTCATATTTTTGCCAATGGCCCAAAGATACCAAACGCGGGTACGCAGTGGAAATTATTATCTTCGACGATCATTTGGATGAATTGTTTGGTCGAGTCAAAAATGTAGTCAACGTGGTTGCGCCGATAAAGCTGAAACCCTGGGGCAAGCGCGATTTCCGGGTTGAGGATCCGTTTGGATTTTATCTTCGGGTGAGCGAACCGTATGATTGGTCGCAATCGGTATAGTTGCTTTTCTTGGGCTTTAGCTTTACACTTAAGGATATTCTTGGCAGTGGCGATACGTATGAGGATTTTTTTTACTGGCAGATATGGCATGAATCCGCGCGAGCTCTTGCGGCGTTGTGGATATGGGGAAGTGGTAAAAACATTTAAGCACCTGAGCACCCAAGCACCTGAGCACCCAAGCACTGGGAAACCGGTTTCTTTGCGGGATAAATTGCAGGGTAGTGGTGTGGAGGTTAGTTATATACGTCGATTGGCGAATGCGGAATTTCCCCGCTGGCATGCTTATCTGGAGATAAAACCCGATGGATTTCAGGTGAATCTCCATTTGGATCAAAAAGCGCCGACGTATGGCGAGGGGACGGCGCATAGTGGGGAGTATGAGGGGGAGATTGTAGAAGCAGAAGGAAGAAGGATTCAGCAGACAATAGAGAAGATGAAATAAATTTTCCTATGCCAATTTTAATTTCCGGCACCATCGCTTACGACCACATCATGGATTTTCCGGATAGTTTTCGCAATCACATTTTGCCGGATCAAATTCATATTTTGAATGTCTGTTTTATCGTTGATAAAGTCGAGAGAAGCCTGGGTGGTACGGCCGGTAATATCGCCTATACGATGAAACTTTTGGGAGCTAGGCCATTGCCAGTGTCCGCGGTTGGGAAAGACGGCAGTGATTATCTTCGTTATTTTGAAAAAGAGGGGATTGAGACGAAATATATTGTCGCCGATACAAAAATGCTCACTTGCGGCGCCTACATAACTACCGATGTTGACGACAATCAAATTACTGCGTTTTACAACGGCCCCTCGGTTCGGGCACGTGAGGTCCATGTCCGCGACATCACAGAGCCAATAACTTTGGCCTTGATTTCGCCAATTCACAAAGAGGTGATGATCCACCGTGCCAAAGAATGCGTGGAAGCAGGGATACCTGTGGTATTTGATCCGGGGCAGCAAATTACCGCATTTTCTCCCGCTGAACTTCAACTCCTGGTGCGTCAATCCAAATATCTTATTTGCAATGATTACGAGATGAAATTATTGCAGGACAAGACCGGATATAACATGGCAGGTCTTTTGGAATTTGTCCCAGTCGTCATTACCACTTTGGGAAGCAAAGGCTCAGTCATTACCACAAAAGATGAAATGATCGAAGTCAATCCTTGCCCGCCGCAATCGGTAGATGATCCAACCGGCGCGGGCGATGCCTACCGGGCTGGATTTTTTGTTGGCGTTGAGTTAGGCTATAGCTTGAAGACCTGTGGCCAGATGGGGTCGGTCGCCGCCAGCTACGCGATCGAAGCGTATGGCACGCAGACGCATCGATTTACGAAGGAAGAGTTCGGGGAGAGGTATAAACATACCTATGGTGAAGATATTAAATTATAAATTCGAAATACGAAGCACGAAATCCGAAACAAATCCAAATGACAAAAGTTTTTAAAAATTTGAAATTTTGAACATTAAGTATTTAAATTTGTTTCGAGTTTCGGATTTCGACATTCGGATTTCGACATTCGGATTTAAACCATTGGTTTACCACTGATTTTAATTGTGCATATGAAGCAGGATTTCAAAGTTAAAGATATTTCTCTTGGAGATTGGGGCAGAAAGGAGATCATCCTCGCCGAAAAGGAAATGCCCGGGCTCATGAGTTTGCGTAAAAAATACGGAGGCAAAAAGCCTCTCAAGGGCGCGCGCATCGCCGGATGCCTTCACATGACGATTCAAACCGCGGTTCTCATCGAAACACTGACAGAACTCGGCGCCGAGGTGCGTTGGAGCAGTTGTAACATTTTTTCGACCCAGGATCACGCGGCCGCGGCGATTGCCAAAGCTGGTGTGCCAGTCTTTGCCTGGAAAGGCGAAACCGAAGATGAGTATTGGTGGTGTGTTGAGCAAAGTCTCAAGTTTGGTAATAATCAGGGGCCAAATCTTCTTCTGGATGATGGTGGGGATCTGACGCTCGTGATTCATGAAAAGTACCCAAAGATGTTAAAAGAGATTAAAGGGGTAAGTGAGGAAACGACCACCGGTGTTCATCGGTTATATCAAATGATGTCCAAGGGAACGCTTGGCACAGTCGCGATCAATGTGAACGATTCGGTTACGAAATCAAAGTTTGACAATAAGTACGGCTGTCGCGAAAGTTTGGCCGATGGGCTCAAACGCGCGACGGATATTATGATCGCCGGCAAGGTGGTCGTTGTGGCAGGCTACGGGGACGTTGGCAAAGGTTGTGCCCAGAGCATGCGCGGCTTTGGCGCCCGGGTTCTCGTCACCGAAATTGATCCGATCAACGCGCTCCAGGCGGCCATGGAGGGATTTGAAGTGGTAACGATGGAAGATGCCGCGCCAATTGGCGATATTTTTGTGACCGCGACCGGTTGTTGCGACGTGATTGTTGGCAAACATATGCAAAGGATGAAGGATGGCGCGATTGTGTGCAACATTGGCCACTTTGACAGTGAGATTGACGTGGCCTGGCTGACTTCGCAAAAAAGTATTAAAGAAGAAAATATTAAACCTCAGGTGGATAAATTTATTTGGCCCTCCTCCGCTAAAGCTTCGGATGGCAAGCCCGGCAAATGTTTAATTCTGTTATCACGTGGTCGTTTGGTAAATCTGGGCAATGCGAATGGTCATCCAAGTTTTGTCATGAGCACTTCGTTTACAAACCAAGTTTTAGCGCAACTGTCGCTCTGGACAGAAAATGGCAAATACGAAAGTGGCCAGGTTTATACGCTCTCTAAAGAACTTGACGAAGAAGTCGCTCGGCTCCATTTGCCAAAACTCGGAGTCAAGCTGACCAAGCTCACCTCCAAGCAGGCAAAATATTTGGGTGTGCCTATCATCGGTCCATTTAAGCCTGGGCACTATCGGTATTGAGCGGTTTCCTTTTTAGTGTATACTATAGAAAACCCGTGGATAGGCCACGGGTTTTCTTGAGAAGGGATAACCCATGACGGTTCAGGAGAACGATGGCTTGTACCCAATGTTACAAGCTATTTTGGATCCCTACCGCCCTGGGGATCTCACCAATCTGGAGCGGTACTACTTCGAAGGCACGACGCTAGGCAGCCGTGCCATGGATGAGGCCGCGGCACGGCTTCTCATTCATTCGCAGCAGGCTGGAGCCTGGGTTGCGGTTGATTGGGCCATGATCGGGCGCGGTATGCAGTGGGACAGGGAAGTCCTTAAGACGGCTCCTTTTGAATTAGAGCGTCTTCTCGAAGAAGAGAGGAAAAGATACCGAAAGATGTGTCGTGAGAGCCTTCATGTTTTGCTCATTAACATACTTTGCCTGGGTCTTTTCATTTTTCTGTCCATCCTGTGTCGGGAGAAGATTGAGTGGTGGCCAAAACTTAAAATTATTGATTTGCCGCCTGATGTGCCTCGGTCCGTCCTTCTTGTCGAAGGCCCTACTGCGATCACCCGTACCGGATTTGGTTCGCTCATCGATAAGGGGCTGGTGACTGTTTTCACTTTGGCAGGTCAGCCAGTCCTAATGCCAACTCGGGCGCTCCTCGACATCGTCGTACCCGCCAAGCGGCGGCACGAACTCAACCTCGAAGGCAAACTATGAGCTGTCAACGCGGAGGAAGGGAAGGGGCGAGCGGTTAGGATGACAAATCGCCCCTGTGGTATACTTATCCCATAACTTATGCCCAAATTTTTGCAGATAATTTTGTTGATTCTCCTAACTGGCGGCTTTCTTATTCTTTTTCTTGGATTTCTGGTGACATGGCGGAACAATCATAGTATTGACCAGAAAAAATTTTTCCAAGGCTCGCTCTTGGGCATGATCCCGGATGGTGCGTATAAGGGGAGCGTAAATTTCTATAAAGCGAGTTGGATCGGGAAGCGTTTTGATCGAGAAAATAATACTGGGCTTAATCTTTTTGGTTCGGCACAAGCCCCTGAAGAGCGATATCCATTTGTGACGAGAATTGAGAAGGGTGTGCATGATGCGGATCTTGATGTTTTGGTACTCGATTACAATCTGTCCGAAAATCCGTGGTGGTTGCGTCGGATTCGGGACGAAATCGTTGAAGTCTCTTCCGGAAAATATCTGGGCAAAGTTTTTCTTCGTGTTTTTCCTGGGTATCCGTTTACGATTGGGTTTTTTGAGTTAGAGCGATGATAACTTATAGGGTTTTAAAATAAACAAAATAAAATTCCTCCCCTAGTAGGGGAGGTGGAGGTGGGGTTGCAAGCCGAAGTATTTATTTTTGTTTTAAAATCTCATTTTGTTTGCACCCCGTACAATGAATTCACCAAAGGTCAAATATAACTCATCTTCTCGATTCTAAACTCTACCCCACCCTTCCCTCCCCTAACAGGGGAGGAGGTTTATATTATTTTTGTTTTATCGCCTTCGAAACGGCAATAAAACTACAGTCGCTAAAATCAGATGTAGAACTGATAGCAGCAAAGCGTACAAAAACATCCCGGCGACAATTCCTAAATACTGATTCAAACGCAAAATATACGCGGTTGGATCCCGGTGGATAAGCGCGGCGATACTATTGACGACAAGAAGAATTAGGACAAGCCAAAAAAAACCGCCCCACATATTTTTTCGATCCGGCTGGCTCGGTGCCATGTGCGAGGCAATGCAGAAGGAGACGTACAAAAACACCCAGAAATTCCAGGCGCGGAGATTTTCCACAGAGAATAAATGCGTCAAAGTGCCTCGGAACGAAGTAAAAGCTTCTAGGAGCGAGTTTGGCTGGTGCGATAGCGGCGTAAAGACTTCTCTGCCATTTGGCAAAAGGAAATATAACAAGAGCACCAAAAATAAAGAACCAAAAATCAAGGGCGCGGCGCCGATAAAAAAATTACCGATCCGTTGGTAGAGACTGTACTTGGCAAAGCTGTGACCCACCGAACCGAGATCGCCGGTTTCTTCGTTCGGCTGAAATAGCGCCACTCGTTCAATGCGGTGTCGAAACAGTTTCGCGAACACCATGTGCCCGACTTCATGAATGGGGGTACCAAGCCAGGCAGTCCAGAGTATTCCTTTCCAACCCACAGACTCGTGGTATTTTTGTTGCGTCCACGTTTGAATGATGGAGAGAAGCCAGCCGAAAAGAAAAAAAATTCCCAAAACTCCAATAAGCTGTGTGAGAGCGGCCTGTCCTACAGAGAAGAAAAATTCTTTCATATTACAGCTTTATAATACTAAATTTTACGCAGAAAAACAATTCAGCGCCTTAAGGAAGGCGCTGAATTTATGATAGTTGCTGAGGAGTATTATTGGCCAGTTTCGGCTTTTTTGTTTGCTGGAACAATGGCAACAAAGGTCGTCATCTTTTTCTTCCCATCAAATCGGGTACGTTTGCGTCTCATGAATTTTACAATGCCGGCGATGCGTGAATACAGGGTGTCGTTTCGTCCTTTTTCAACATTTTTACCGGGGAAAATCGGCGTACCATGTTGACGCACCAATACTTGGCCAGCATTAACTGTCTCGCCATCGCCAACTTTTGTGCCAAGATATTGTGGCTGGGAATCGCGTCCCAAATGGGTAGAACCACCGGCTTTTTTATGGGCCATAACTTTGCAAATAAATAATGAACTGTAGGATATAGGATCCGTTGAGACTTGTCAAGGGGGATCTTTTTCTTTATACTAAGGTTTAAATACGAAATCCAAAATCCGAAATTCGAAACAATACCTAAATCCAAATACCAAATCTCAAAAATGTTTTGGTATTAATTGTTTGATATTGTTTCGGATTTCGTGCTTCGTATTTTGGATTTTTTATGGTGTATCCTCTCAAACTTTACTTTAAACATCGAGTGACGCTTATCCTTATCACTGCCAGTCTATGCGTGAATGCTGCGATTTGGGTGTGGCTTATTACTCAGTTTCCGCCTACGGGCGAGCCTGTTTTTTTGCATTACAACGTCCTCTTTGGTGTCGATGAAATCGGGGATTGGCCAAAAATTTTTTTTGTTCCTCTTTTGGGGTTGGCGCTTTTGTTTGCGAATGCCATGCTCGGCTGGTTGAGCTGGGATAGGGATGCGTACATGGCGCACCTACTCAATTTCATCGGACTCCTGTGCCAGGTTTTTCTTTTGATTTCGGCCGTGCTCTTGGTGGCATTGAATGTGTAACGTATGCCGTATTCGCGCAACCCCTCTCTCCATCAGCCGGATTATCTTCTCCTTATCTATTTTGGCATCCTTCTCGTGTTCGGCCTCGCCATGCTCGCCTCGGCCTCGGCTCCCGTGGGCTACGCGAAATTCGGGGATAGTTATTTTTTTATCAAGCGTCAATTGCTTTTTGGCGTCTTGCCCGGACTGGTTCTGTTTCTGGTTTTTGCTAAGTTTCAGTACCGTCTGCTTTTACAGCTTGATTGGCTGATTTTTCTTGGTTGCATCGCTGTTCTTTTGGCGGTATTTATTCCCGGGCTAGGATCAAATTTGGGCACGGCGGCGACCAGCTGGCTTGTCATTGGGCCACTCAGCGTTCAACCCGCCGAGGCAGTCAAATTGGGCCTTATTATCTTTCTGGCCAGCTATTTGGCCAAAAAGGGCAGTCAGCTTCAATCGTTCCAGGAGGGGTTGTTACCTGCTTTGATCCTTGCCGGTGCGCTTATTTTTTTGGTACTATTGCAACCCGACGTGGGGACAGCGACCATCCTTTTTTCCATTGTCTTTGGCATGCTGTTTGCGTCCGAAGCCAAGCTGTCGCATTTGACTGGATTAGCCATCCTTGGGCTGATTGGCTTTGGCATTATGGTTGCCGTCGCCCCATATCGTATTGCTCGATTTACCACATTTCTTCACCCTGAGCTCGACCCACAGGGTATTGGCTACCAAATCAATCAGGCATTTATGGCCATTGGCTCCGGTGGCGTCTTTGGTCTGGGGTTTGGTCACTCACAGCAGAAGTTTCAGTACTTGCCGGAAGTTCATGCCGATAGTATCTTTGCGATCATCGGCGAAGAGATGGGGTTCGTAGTCTCTGCCGGTCTCATTGTTCTTCTGATTCTTATCTCGAAGCGTATCACGCAAAATGCGCGCTCTGTTCCGGATAAAGCGGGGCAGCTCCTCTTGGTCGGTATTATGATTTGGTTTATGACCCAATCACTATTCAATATTGGCGCTATGGTTGGGGTATTGCCCCTTACCGGCGTACCTCTGCCGTTTGTTAGCCATGGTGGAACAGCGCTCCTGGTTGCGCTGTCGGCAGTTGGGATTGTAGTGAATGTGAGCAAACAGACGGTACGTTATGTACCATGAATCATGTAACATGTATCAAAATGTATGGTACATGGTACATGATATATGATATATGAAAATTATTTTTTCCGGTGGCGGAACACTGGGTCCGGTAACTCCGCTTTTGGCAATTCATGAAAGTATCAAAGAGGCGTACCCCGACGCATCGATAGTATGGGTAGGTACAGCGCTTGGTCCCGAGAAGGCCCTGGTTCATAAACAAGGGATTCGGTTTGTCACAATTTCTTCAGGCAAATTTCGTCGGTATTTATCACCGTGGAATTTGACCGACATCTTGAGGATTATTATTGGATTTTTTCAATCTCTGGTTCTACTCTGGAAAGAAGATCCTGATTGCTGTATCTCGGCTGGTGGATTTATTTCCGTACCGCTCCACACTGCCGCCTGGCTGCTAGGTATTCCCACCTGGATTCATGTCCAGGATGTTCGTCCTGGACTGGCGATCGAATTTATGGCTCCGCTTGCCCGTCTTATTACTGTTTCACTAAAAGAAAATGTCAAGAAATTTCCCAAGCGCAAAGTAGTCTGGCTGGGCAATCCAGTGCGACGGTCAGTATTCAGTGGGTCACGAGATGCGGGAATAAAGAGGTTTGATTTGGATAGTGCGTTGCCCACGGTTTTTGTTCTTGGTGGAGGCACGGGGTCGCTCAGGGTAAATCAATTGTTTGCTGAAGCCCTTGGGCACATTGCCGGGAGCTGTAACATTATTCATCTTTCGGGGAAAGAGCGGCCTCATGAAATGATCGATCGAGCGGCAACAATATTCCCACACTATCATACGTATCAATTTTTTACCGATGAAATGGCCGATGCCTACGCGGTCGCTGATGTGGTGGTGGCGCGCGCCGGGTTTGGCACGCTTGCCGAACTCGCTCTACTCAAAAAGGCCGCCATCCTTATCCCAAAAGGCGGTCATCAGGAAGAAAATGTTGACATGCTGATCCGGAGCAACGCGGCGCTTTCTCTCAATGAGAAGGCGGCAAATGGCTACGAGTTGGCGCAGATGATTAAAAAACTTTTGATTGACGCAGGAAAACGGAAACAATTGGGAGATAGGCTTCACGAACTCCTCCCGGCCGCCGATACAGCAGTGATCAAAGATATGTTAAAGAGCGTAGTCGGGACTAATGCTCCATGAGTATCTTCATCCCTTGGTATCCATGATTGAAAAAGTTGGTATCAAATTCTTTGAGGAAGTCATCCATGACTTTTTTTGTTTTTTGATCTCCAATTCGTTCGGCTAATTTATAAATATGTTCTTGGATAAATTGAGGACGATAATCCCTTTCTTTTGGAGTCGTTTTTGTTGTGTAGTTATAATGTTCCATGTACATTTGGTGATCCATTTGGTCGACAATTTTTACAACGACCGACTCGTCAGATACGCCATCTTCCATTTCCTTCCATAGTACATGAATTTGTTTTTCTGTAGGTGAATCCATGAACGACGAGAGGAGTTGAATCGCTCGGTGTCCGATTTTATTTTTATACTCACGCAGATCTGGGTATTTGCGGTTGAGTGGTCCAGAAATATCGCCGCCAAATAATTCGTTTAAATCGTGAATAAGAAGCATGAGAACGATCTTTCGTTCGTTGATTTTTCCACCCGCGTCTTTGATTTTTTGTGCCAGGAGCCAGCCGATCAGAGTGGCGGTATAGTGATGTTCTGCCAACGTTGGTACTTCACTTCGTTTTATCCCAGCAATGAACCAACCGGTGAGTGGCTGTTCTCGGGTAATTTGGAGAAGCGTGATCAGTTTGAGAAGATTATTCATAGCGGTGCTATTTTGACGAGTGAGGAGTAAAATGGGAATCTTGAGATTCACATTTTCTACGAGCGACGTCGAAACAAGGTGGGATCCTTATTGTGGCACGAAGAGGTAAGATGGTCAATCCTTGACACTCTTTCCAAAAGTATCTAGGGTTGATTCGAAGGTCTCCTCGTGACTTCGAAACTAACCACTCCTTTTATTCCTGAAAGAACGCCGGAATCTCGCGGATGTCGCGTAGGATCCGGGCGTTCTCCTGGCGGCTCAGGAATTCAAGTTCGTATGGTGGCGTGAACTCATTGGCGAGTAGCGCCACCCGAGCGCCGAGTGCGAACGGCAAGGCCAGATCGAGCTCAAAAATGTCGCCGACGACGCGGATCTGAGGCCAGGCAACACCATGCTTTATTCTCAATCGGTTGAGAACGTCGAAGTAGTGTCCTCGCCACAGCCACACGCCTCGTCGGAGGCCGGGAATGCTCAGATGGCTGGTTGCTTCCAGCGAGGTACTACCCTCTGCCTCTAGAGTCACGCGGTGCTTTCTGGCATCCCCGCAGACGTGTTCCGGTAGCCAGGAGCCGTCTATAGACGAAACGCCAGCACGCTCACTTAGCTCTCGGAGTTTTCCGTGGGTTACGGTGGGCTCCCGAGCATTGGTAACCACGTAAAGACAATCAAGCTCGCTCTGCAGTGCGCGCAGGGTTTCACCTGCCCCATCTCGAAATACGGTTCGAGTGAGATGGTAATGGTCTCCGAAGAGACCATGGAAAAGCTCCGCACGTACTTTGGGGCTGGGAAAACGATCGAGATGATCCAGTAGTAACTCAGACGCTCGCCGCAGGCGCAGATAGTTGCCCGCGATTGAAGGTGCGACTGGCCACCCTTCTTCCACCCACGCGTGTCGATGTGGTTCAGCCATGATTTCCTTTTCATATTCAGCCAGGCGTGCTACCAATTCACCCGCGTCGAGGTTAACAACGCGAGCAAGAGCAGTAGTGAAACCGACTCGAAATGGCGGTGCTCCCTGATCTTCATCAGTCCACGTGCCATCAAAGTCGGAGACACATAGCCTTTTATTTGCCACGTTGTGTCCTCCTTAATTTTTAGCCTAACAAAAACCGTCTCCTTTCGCAAGTTGTCTCTTTGACTTTTCTACGAAATTCGCTATACTAAAGGGCGCGAAATAATGACCCGGTAGCTCAGTTGGTAGAGCAGTAGCCTTTTAAGCTAATGGTCGCGGGTTCGATCCCCGCCCGGGTCACAAAAATAATTTTCACTACTTCACTTACAGCACTTTGACAAGGTGCTATTTTTGTGTTACGAAAGTGGTGGGAAGGAGGTGAAAAAACCAATGGCCAAGCGAATGGCACCCGGACTGGCTCCGGCAGGTGCGTACCCGGCGGTGGGTGTGATTTTTACCCTGCCGTTCGATCCGGCCCTCTCAGGTTACGATTCGATCGGGATCGTAAAAGATCTAGCCGGTTACGGCAACTGGCAGTCCTGGCAGTTTGAGGGTGATGCTCTCACCGATATACTCACAGGTAATTTCAAGCTGGTATCCGTGGGAGATTGTCGCGATGCTATCGAAGTTCGGGAAAAACTCGAGAGCATCGAACCGGGCAGGATCATAGTCCCATCAGGTCAGTGGATCGCGGCGTTTCGCGCCGCTTACCCGAACCACGACTACAGGGGGAATGTTGGGATAGCGGATCCGTCTTGGGTCATAAGGGAGCGTTCTTTTTTCCCTTACATCGAAGACTCAAGTGGTGTTCCTCTGTTGTGGAGAGGAGTTGGTGTCCCGTGCTTCAAGCGCTGGCGCTGGCTGGTCCAGGTCATTGGCGCAGAAAAAGAGGTAGAAACCCCGACGACGTAGATGCTGTCGCACCGAATCGTCGGGGGCAGTTAAAAACAGTCCGCCTAGGCGGACTGTTTTTAACTTACACACTGGAAGCCATTAATTAAAGCATGTATGATCCATATAGGAAGAGGTGACGTTTGGGAGATGGAAAAAAGTTTGATGCTTGGGTGACCGTTAACCAAGCGGTCGCTAGTGGGGCGGGAGCAGTCTCGCCAAAGAAAGATGCGAAAGCTATCGCTCAGGCAGAAGACGCGGCACTGCGCAGTGCTAGTGTGGCCGCAATCTTGGCGCGAGTTCGCGAGAAACGGGCGCATGAGCTCGAGCAGGCCGCCCTGGAATCGGGGAAACCACCCGATGAAGAAACTCCCGACGAACAAAGGCGGGCTGGTGGCAGGCGTCACCGAGAAAATCGTCGGAATGTTCCCCGGCAGGCGCGTCGGCCACGACGCTGATCGCCTGTGGGTGGGCAGGTTTGGCAGTTATATCCTTAAAACTGCCATTGGAAATTTTTAAAAACAAAAAAGACCCATTGGGTTCTTTTTTCGTTCAAGATAATTTTCGGTGGCCGGCCCGCGAAGCATGGTGTTGGCGTGCTTCGGGGGCCGGCCGTTGTCGGTCACAGACTTAGATCAAACGGCAGTCACAACTGCCGCGAGACGCGTTCGACCTGCGGATAGCGGATGGCGATGGTCATGACCACCACCATCCCTCCACCAGCTTGAGCGAGACAAATCCTCGTTCCTTGCTTGCCGAACCAATCCGGCAGCGGAGAAGGATCTGCCTCGCGATTTCTGCCATTGCTGGCCTGCCCACGTCTGATCTTGTGTCCCTTGGGCGTCATGCCCTGGAAGTTTACGGTGACCAAATTGTCCCTCCGTCCCCACCAAGCGCACCGGTGATTTGTCCGCGACCTACGCGGATATTTTTGCGCCCGGATTTTCACCAGTATACAGGGGAAAATAGAGTAAGTCAATAGATTTGTCCTTGGAGGAGTTTTTTGTTATGATAAAGCAAATTTAAAGTAATTTTTATGCAATTCAACACACTTACCCCCGAAGAAAAACGCGTTATTGTGAGCAAAGGCACCGAAGCGCCGTTTAGCGGCGAATATGATGATTTTTTTGTCGAAGGCACGTACTTGTGTCGGCGTTGCCATACACCACTTTACACATCCGACGCCAAATTTCACTCTGGCTGTGGCTGGCCGAGCTTTGATCAAGAAGTCCCTGGTGCGGTCAAAAGAACTACCGATACCGACGGGCGCCGTGTTGAAATTACCTGTAACACCTGTGACGCTCATCTGGGTCACGTGTTTATCGGCGAACAGATGACGCCGAAGAATACAAGACACTGCGTCAACTCTCTGTCATTAAAGTTTGTTCCTAAGAAGAGCGTATGAAAAATGAGACGATCATCTTCGCCAGCGGCTGTTTTTGGTGTACCGAGGCAGTGTTCCAAATGCTACGAGGGGTAAATTCGGTAACGTCTGGCTATACTGGCGGCGAAGTGGAAAATCCACGGTATCAAGAAGTTTCGGGCGGCGGCACGGGCCACGCCGAAGCGATCAAAGTGGAATTTGACCCAAGCGTAGTATCGCTTCAGGATTTATTAGCCGTCTTTTTTAGTACCCACGATCCAACAACGCCAAATCGCCAGGGCCATGACATTGGGCCACAATATCGCTCGGCAATTTTTTATACAACTCCCGAGCAGAAAAAAATGATTGAAGATTACATTCAAGAATTGACCAATAATCAGACTTTTTCCAAACCGATTGTCACTGAAGTAAAATCGGCAGCAACATTTTATCCCGCCGAAAATTATCACCAAAATTATTATCAAAATAATCGTGAGCAGGGCTACTGCCAAGTGATCATTGATCCTAAAATTGCCAAACTGCGCCAGCAGTATGCGCATTTGTTGAAAAAAGACAAAAATATATAATCAAAAATCCCGATTCAGTCGGGATTTTTGATAAAGTCGCGATGGGGTGGTATGAATCTCGTCGGCGACGCTCGCGACAAACGCCTCGACATAAGTTCGAGCGGGGAAGAGCGGGCGTTCACGGCGACGCCCGGCTCTTCCCCGGTTGGTTTTTTCCTTGTGGCCGGTTTCCCCCTCCTACTTGAGTTTGACCCTGAGCCGTCCCTTCGCGATCGCCAGGACGACGAGTTGCGCCGCATTCCTGACTCCCCACTTCTTGAACATGTGTGCCCGGTGGGCTTCCACCGTCTTCATGCTGATACTGGGGCTGAGATTATCGGCGATCTCCTGGTTCGTTTCGCCGAGGGCGATACGAACCATGACCTCCATCTCTCTGGGACTCAGATTGTCGAGAGCGTTGGGGGCCATCACACCCTCCAGGCTCAGCTTCTGGCCGTTCGGCAGGCTGTCCTGTACGGCCACCTGTACGTCGGAGCTCAGGGACAGCACTTCTTCGCTGGCGATGGCCTGGTTGCCATCTCCGTTTGCGTTTTGGTTTGCGATTCCGTTACCCATAACATTCTCCATGGACCATGCCCTCTAGCCCAAGAGGCGCTAGAACCTTCCTCGGGCAAGTCCGGCGTACGGCCGTAAATTTTTGACGGTCGCTGGAAGGGTGAAAAGTAGCTTGTAAATAAGTTACTTTTCACCCTTCCACTAAACCGTTAAAAAAGAGCAATGCTACATCCTATCATCTAAAAACACACTCGTCAAGGCAATCAGATTGACAGAGGCTCATTTTTTCTATACACTATCGGCTCTATGAGCCAAAACAACGTCATTCTCCGCTTTGAAAATCTTTCCTTTCACTACACCGAAGACAAGCCGATTCTTGAGGAGGCGAATTTTTCCGTGCGCGAAAACGCGAAGATTACGATCATGGGACAAAATGGCGCTGGCAAAAGTACGATCTTCAAATTGATTTTGGGCGTAGCCGATCCGGAGAATGGAGAGTACTTGAAACCAAACGAAGGCAAGGTGCATATTCGCGATAAGGCGTCGATCGCGATTGCCACACAAGTGATGCCGAAAAAATATTTCGATCTGACAGTGAAAGAATATTTTGCGACTGCGTTTGACGAACCGACAGAGGGTAAAAAGAAAATATACAACCTGGATAAACTGATCGCTGATGTTCTTGAGGTAGTACATCTAACTGTTCTGTCGACAAAGAAAATTAAAGACCTATCTGGCGGCCAGCAAGCGCGTCTCCTCTTGGCGTACGCCCTCATCCAATCACCGGACATACTTCTCCTAGACGAGCCAACGAATAATCTGGATGCCGATGGTATTGCCCACCTCACGGCATTTCTGATGATGTACGAAAAAACCGTGATCGTGATTTCGCATGATGCCAATTTTTTGAATGCGTTTACCGATGGTGTTTTGAACGTGGATATTTATACCAAAAAAGTTGAACAATATCAGGGCAATTATTTTGACGTGGTCGAACAGATTGCGGCGCAGATCGAACGGGAAGAAAAGAAGAATGCCCAACTCCTCAAAAATATTCAGGATCGAAAAGACAAAGTGAACTTTTTTGCGCACAAGGGCGGCAAGATGCGCAAACTTGCCAGTAAACTTCGCGAAGAGGTGGCGGAGGACGAAGAAAATATTGTCGAGGTTAAACGTGATGACAAGACGATTCGACCTTTTATTATTCCGGCTCAGCATTGGCCCGAGGTGGTGGTGAAAATTTCTTCGGTTGGCATGATTGTGGATCACGAAGTGGTGACGAAACCGGTCAATTTATCTTTGTGGCGGCGCAATCGTCTGCAAATTGTCGGGCCAAACGGCATTGGCAAGAGTACGCTTTTGAAATCATTGGCTTTAGAAAATAACAAAGGAACGATTATCTCACCGGGCGTAAAAGTTGGATATTACCGCCAAGATTTTTCCGGACTTGATTTTGATAAAACAGTGTATGAATCGCTGGCCGAGATGATGGAGATGCCGCTGAACGAAACGATTTACGCGACCGGCGCGCAATTTCTTCTTACCGCCGAGATTATAAAAAATAAGGTCGGGTCATTGTCCGAAGGACAAAAAGGCTTGCTTTGTTACGCCCGCTTTGTACTCCAAAAACCTGGGCTCCTGATTCTCGATGAACCCACAAACCACATCAATTTTCGTCATCTACCAATCATTGCCAAAGCGGTCAACGACTTCGAGAGTACGATTATTCTCGTCTCGCACATGCCCGAGTTTGTCGAACAGATAAAAATTACGGATGTGTTGGATTTGGAACGGGTGTAGCTGGGGTATGCTTTGGTAGTGTCGCGTGATACTTACTCCAAATTTCTTGGAATGGTTCGGAGCTGGCTACCAAATCAGGGAAAGTCCCGGAAGCAATTACTTTACCACCCGCAAAGACATAGATGTGATCAAACAGGGGTAGTAGATGAAGCCGATGAATTGATGAGATAATTGCTTTGTCTTTGAACTCGGCAAAAATATTCTGGTAGATTTGCATTTCGTTGCGAAAATCCACACTGCTGGTCGGTTCATCGAGAAGCACGATTGATTTGTCCTGGCAGGCCATGAGGCCGCGGGCTAGTGCGAGGCGTTGTTTCTCACCGCCGCTCAAATTTACGCCTTTTTCCACGATCGATGATTCGAATTTTTTTGGCAGTCGTTCGGCCACAACAGTAAATCTGGCCAGGTCAGTAAATTTTTTTATCTCCTTCAAACTTCGATCAACCCCAACCGTAATATTTTCTCGAATGGTCGTGGCAAATATTTCCGGCTCTTGCGGAATAAGCGCGATCGCGTGACTCACCGTGGCAAAACCGTGCGGCAATACTTTGCCATCAAGCGAAATTTTTAGTTTTCTCGGTTCGTATAGTCCACGAATAATTTTAAGGAGCGTGGTTTTGCCACTGCCGCTTGCGCCGACTAGGGCAATTTTTTCACCGCGCTTGACGGACAAAGAAACATTATCCAGGTGTAGATCCGCACCTTCTTTGGTGTGGTACGAAAATGTCAGTGACTCGATGTTGAGTTCAGACCACGAAGTTCCGAGCGACAGTTCGCGAAAGTTTAGTTTATCTTTGAACTCTTTGGAAATTTCTTCGGCATTCATAACTGCGGTTCGTCGCTGAACAATGTCGCTGTACATGCCGGCAAAGCGAAAGAAAAGATCGTTGATCCGCTGGACATAGTTATACAGAGCAAAAACAGTACCAATCGCGACCACGGCGCCCAATCTGAGTTGTCCATACAAATAACTGCCGAGAATTAGGAACGTCATGGTGGAGGCGCACATGCTTACCAGAAACCACTTGGCTTCGTTCACCTTGCTGTTTCGGACAAAGAGCTTTAGCGGCTGGAGCATTTTTTTATCAATCGTGCCAAGGACTAATTTTTCCACGCGAAGAATAATGACTGTCGTAATATTGCTAAGCGCGTCATAAATTTTTGCCGCGATGCCATTTTCCGCCTTGAAAAGTTCGATATACTGCGCGACCAAAATTTTGTCAAAACGCATGATGATCGAGCTCGTAACCGCAATCATCGCCACGACGATGTAGAGGGAGTTGAAATTAAAATAAATTAAGGCAATGTATGAGCCGATCAGTTTTACGAATAACTCGATAACCAAAAAGGTATCAGTCGAAAAATTGTACAGCGCATTGCCGCCCTTTTCAATTTTATCAATCGTATCACCCGAGTGATGGTCGGTATGCCACTCGACCGGCAGGTTCATTGTGCCGGACAAAAGATGGCGCTTGTAGTTTGCTCGTACCAAAAAAGCATTGGTCGTTTCAAGTACTCTCGATGGTCCGTGGCATGACCAAATGACAAGCTTAATGGCAGAGAAGAAAGCAAGGTACAGTATGAGTTTTGGAAAATTTGCCTCATTCAGGCCATCGGTTTGGAGGGTATTCAAAATGAACGCAATGATGAGCGGCTCAAGCAAAGCAACACTGTGAGCAATCGAAGACAACAAAAAATACAGAACCACATTTTTTCTGTTTCCCTCCGAGTATTGCCACATTTTGGCAGTGAGGTAGGCGAGCGGGTTTTTTTGCAAAAACATACAGGGAAAGTGTAGCACATTTCGCGGTTCTTCTCCAGTAAAATATGATGACAGATACCCTTGCCACAGACGAGAGAATGGGGTAAGGTACGGTTACTATTTTTACACTATGCGCACTATAAAAAAGGCTCAAGTTTTTATTGCCAAACATAAGAAAACAAGCGCCCTTCTCGCTTTGGGTATTCTTTTGGTTATGTACGGCGGGTACAAAAAATTCGCTAGCGGCGACGCAGAACCACGGTATATTTTGGTCCAAGTCGAACGCGGCGATATCGTGACCACCGTTAGCGGTAGCGGCCAGGTGTCGGCATCCAATCAAATTGATGTGAAACCAAAGATCGGCGGCACCGTGGTGTATGTCGCGGTCAAGAGCGGTCAGACGGTAAAAGCTGGGACACTAATTGCTTCACTGGATGCTAGGATGGCTCAAAAAGCCGTGCGCGATGCCGAGGTCAATCTGGAGAGCGCGAAATTGGCACTGCAAAAATTGCAAAAGCCGGCCGATAATTTATCCCTTTTGCAAGGGGAGAATGCGATTGTCCGCGCCGAAGAATCGCGTCGGGATGCCGAGAATGATCTTCAGACCGCGTATGCCGACGGTTTCAATTCGGTAGTGGATGCCTTTTTGGAGCTTCCGGATATTATGACCGGTCTTGAGGATATGCTCTACACCAGTAGTCCCGGTCTTGGCTCTGGTCAGTTCAATATTGATTATTATGCCGGCGAGATTGCACGCTATGACTCTATTAGCGGCAATAATGCCAAAGACAATGTGTATGGGGCATACCGCCAGACGGCAGTCACAGCCTATGACAAGACATTCGCCACGTATCAGACGGTGAGTCATTCTTCGCCAACAGATACGATTGAATCTCTTATTTTTGAAAGCTACGACACGACGCAGGCGATAGCCTCAGCCGTCAAAAACAGTCGAAATTTGATTCAGCTGTACAAAGATACGCTCAAGGACAAAGGGCAAAAATCAGCCTCGCTCGCTGACACGCATATCGCATCGCTCGATACGTATACGTCGCGAGTGAGTACCCATCTCGCTAATTTGCTCGCCGCAAAAAATGCTATTGCACAGAGTAAAGAGGATATTGTTGATTCGGATCGCACGATTGCGGAGGAAACAGAATCGCTCGTCAAGCTAAAAATAGGTACCGATACTTTGGATATTGCCTCGGCACAGCTCACGATAAGACAGCGTGAGAACGCGCTCCTCGACGCCAAAGAAGCCCTCGCTGATTATTACATTCGAGCGCCGTTTGCCGGTACGCTCGCGACAGTTGAGGCCAAACGATCGGATACGGTGGGAAGCGGCACTGTCATTGCCACACTCATAACGGAACAGATTTTGGCCGAGATTTCCCTCAACGAAGTTGATGTGGCGAAAGTTAAAGTTGGACAAAAAGCGGATCTCACCTTTGATGCTTTGCCCGAACTTACAATGACCGGTACCGTTTCGGAGATTGACACCGTGGGCACCGTGGAGCAAGGAGTGGTGACGTATACAGTGAAGATTATTTTTGACACGCAAAACAATGAAGTGAAGCCGGGAATGACAGCCAACGCAACGATTATCATTGAAAAAAAAGATGATGTGCTCATTGTGCCCAATAGCGCGGTAAAGACACAAGATGGCCGTTCTTTTGTGCAGGTGGCGGGAGATGCAACGCTCGAGCCGCCTGTGCTTGGAGAGAGAACCATTGAAACAGGCTTGGGCAATGATCTCCAAACAGAAGTTATAAGCGGAATCATCGAAGGTGAACAAATCGTCGTCCGCACGCTGTCCGCTCAAGCTCCAGCACAAACAGCGGCGCCAAGCCTATTTGGGGCACCCGGCGGAACGAACCGAGGCGGGGGAGTCAGGCTACAGCGGTAGTGGTATGATAAACATAAATAACATCACCAAAACCTATAAAACTGGTACGGTTGAATTTCAAGCGCTTAAGGGCGTGAGTTTTACGATAGAGAAAGGCGAGTTTGTGGCGATCATGGGACCGAGCGGATCTGGCAAATCCACGCTGATGCATATTTTGGGAGCATTGGATACGCCGACCACTGGCACCTATCACCTTGGAGGCAAAGACGTCTCGACATTGAACGATGATGAGTTGGCTGATATTCGACGGGATAAAATCGGTTTTGTGTTTCAGGCCTTCAATTTACTCCCGCGCGCGACGGTTTTACGCAATGTCCTCTTGCCTTTGGTTTATGCTCGTGTGCCCGAGCACGAACGTGAAGAGCGCGCCAGGGCCGCACTGGTGGCCGCCGGTCTTACGGAAGAGCATTTTCATCATCACTCCAATCAGCTCTCGGGCGGGCAAATTCAGCGCGTCGCGATCGCTCGAGCGTTGGTTAATAATCCATCACTTATCCTCGCCGACGAGCCGACTGGGAATTTGGATTCAAAAACTGGCGAAATCGTTCTTGAGACTTTTGAAAAATTGAATAAAGAGCAGGGGAGAACCATTATTCTTATTACCCATGAGCGAGCTGTGGCCAGTCACGCCAAACGAATTATTCGGATCAAAGATGGACTCATCACGAGCGACACTTCATTATGAACACCCGTGATATTCTCGAAGAATCATACACCGCGCTATCAGCGAACAAAATTCGTTCTGGCCTCACGATGCTTGGCATCATTATCGGCATCGGCTCGGTCATCGCGATGATTTCCATCGGCGAGGGGGCCAAACGGTCAATCGAAAGCAGTATCGAAGGGCTTGGATCAAATTTGTTGACGATTTTGCCGGGCGTTGTCCAGCCTGGCCGGGGAATTGTATCTTCGGGTCGGGGGTCGGCTCAGACGCTCACGAATGAAGATTTGGACGCGCTGGAAAGTATTGACGGTATTGTCGGCATTTCACCGGAAGTATCCCGACGATTTCAAATTACTGCTCCAACCGGTAACAATACGAATACGACGGTGAATGGGATTCTTCCGCCATATCTGGCTGTTCGTAATTTATCACTCGCGGACGGAGTATTTATTACCGAAGCTCACGCGCGCACGATTGGCCGGCAGGCGGTGCTTGGGGCGACCGTGGCCAAGGATTTGTTTGGCGAAGAAAACCCGCTTGGGAAAACAGTTCGTATCGGTGGCAGTACGTTTCATGTGGTTGGGATACTTGTCGGGAAGGGCGGCGCGGGTTTTTCCGGACCCGATGATATGGTTTTGGTGCCGCTATCTACCATGCAGAAAGTGCTTTCTGGTGTTGATCATTTGACCGCGGTTTCAGTCAGTGTTGCCGAGAAAGAGCGAATGAACGAGGTACAGCTCGCGATTACCGACGCGCTCACACGCAAGCATAAGGTCACAGAGCCGGATTTTTCCGTGATTTCTCAGGCTGATATTCTCTCTACCTTGACGCAAGTCATTACCACCTTTACGCTATTTTTGGCCTCGATCGCGGGAATTTCTCTCGTGGTGGGCGGCATCGGGATCATGAACATGATGCTGACAACGGTCACGGAGCGCACGCGAGAAATCGGACTTAGAAAAGCGATTGGAGCCAAGCGGCGAGATATCAATCTGCAGTTTTTGTTTGAGGCCGTGCTACTTACATTTATTGGCGGCGTCGTTGGTGTTTTTCTTGGCTGGCTAATTTCTTTTGTGGTGACCTCCCTTGGTCTGATTGAGACATCGGTCTCTCTATACTCTGTCGCGCTGGCGTTTGGCGTGTCGGCGTTCATCGGAATTGTTTTTGGTTATTATCCGGCTCGTCGTGCGGCGGCTATGAATCCGATTGAGGCCCTGCGCTTTGAGTGATATACTATATCCCGTCTGTCATTGCGAGGAGCCGAAGTGACGAAGCAATCTTTCAACACGATCGGGGATTGTTTCGCTCCACTGCGGTTTCGCTCGCAATGACAGGAAAAAAACAAATAAGTGGATAGTCCAATACGAGTTAATAACACTCACAATCAATTCATTTACCTTTTCATTATGCTCCCTCGACCGTACCTTAAAAAAATCAGGCAAGATCTTCATGAGTACGCGCTTATTCGTCGGGACATTATCAAAGTCTCCGACGATGCTCTGCATCATGCCAAGCGAGCGATTTTTGCGCTCCATCGCGGCAATCAGGTGGAGGCAAAAGAAAAATTAACTGACGTTGAGACGCTCCTCAAGGGTCTTTTGCAGAAATATAAAAAGGAAGATCGAATTCATGGTGAGGGAGCGTACCGAGCCGCGATCGAGGAATATGTTGAGGCGACACTGTTTAATCAATTTGTCACGGCAGGCAAATTGTCAGAGATAAAAACTCTCCCGATTGATGACGAGAGCTATTTGTCTGGGCTCTGTGATGTGCCGGGAGAGTTGTATCGTTATGCCATTGCCGCGGCAACAAGGCATGATATGAAGCTCGTCCAAGCCTGTAATGAGCTGGCCGCGGAAATTATTGGTGAACTTATCGAGTTTAATTTGACGAGTTATTTGCGCAATAAATTTGATCAAGCGAAGCAGGCGGCGCATAAGCTGGAGCAGGTGGTGTATGAATTGTCTTTGCGAGAAAATAGTAAATAGAAAGTAGAAAATAGAAAACGGAAATCGACTGCCTTTTTAAAAAAACAAAAAGTGTGCGAGCCTCCTCACATCGCACACTATTTTTTCCGCACTCTTGGCAGATCTAACGATCATGGCGGGATTTTAAACGCCTCCTTTGCGTGTCTCTTGGCCAGATCAGAGGCCGCCTCGGCATCGGCCATGATGGCGTCTAACAATTGAAATCCATCATCTCCGGGTGAAAGAAGCTTTTTGGCTTCTTCAACGGCTTTTCTTGTTTCCTCTCGCGCGATGGAAGCCGCGTGGGCGGCACGTGCGGCTCGCTGTTTGTGTGCCGGCTTGTCCTGCGTGTGGGCCTGCTTGGCAGCTTCTTTGGCTCCTTCAGCCTCGCTGGCCGAGTCGCTAGCGCGATCCCGGGCGGTTCGAGCTTGGCTGATGAACTGATTGATCTGCCGTTCAGCGGCCGAATGACTGTACCCTCGACTCATGATTTCGTTTCCTCCTCTATCATTCAGTATATAAATGGTAGGATAAAATGCAAGACGGCATTGATTTTAGGCTAGGTTTAGGCTAGCATACTTCTGTATGATTAACACAAAAAGAATTGTTAAAAAATTTATTCCAAAATCCCTTCTCGATCTTCGTCATCTTTGGTTTGCTTGGTGGGGGAGTGTGGTTTACCACCATCCATCTGAAGAATTATTGGTGATTGGGGTCACTGGTACGAGCGGCAAATCAAGTACCATTCATTGGTTGCGTCAGCTACTCGAGGCGGCCGGATTTGTGGTTGGGTCGCTTTCCACTGTCGATTTTTATGTTGCCGGAAAAGAAAAATTGAATTACCAAAAAATGACGATGCTCGGGAAGATGCAGATACAGAAATATTTGCGCGAGATGGTGGCTGCTGGTTGTCAGATTGCAATTATTGAAACGACATCAGAGGGAGCGGTGCAGTATCGGCACTGGTTTATTAATTATGATATAATTGTATTAACAAATTTATATCCGGAACATATTGAGTCGCACGGGAGTTTTGAGAAGTATAAAGAGGCAAAGAAGAGTATTTTTAGATATGTCGCGAAGTGTAAAAGAAAAGAAAATAGAAATGTATTGGGCGAATTAATACCAAAGGTTGCGATTGTGAATGGAGAGAGCGAGTATGCAAATGAATTTTTGGCGTTTTCATTCGACCAGAAGCTTCGCTTTGTAAGTACTGATGCACCGCCGACGAATGTTTTGGGGGATCATAACAAATACAATCTCGCGGCGGCGGCAACTGTTGCTCGAACAGTTGGCGTATCCGAACAAATGCTTACAGCTTACAGCTTGGAGCTTTCAGCTCCACCTGGTCGCATTGAGTTTATTACTGAAGCTGAAAAAAGAGGCTTTCGTGTCATTGTTGATTATGCCTTTGAACCGGTGGCCATATCGGCTCTGTACGCGGTCGTAAAAGAGCTTAACCCAAAGCGGATCATCCACGTTTTTGGTTCAACCGGTGGTGGTCGAGATGTGTCTCGGCGCTTTACGGTAGGGAAATTTGTCGGCGAGCAGGCCGATATTTGTATCGTTACCGATGAGGATCCATACGATGATGATCCGGTTGGTATTATGAATGACGTGGCCACGGCAGTGAAAACAACCGGAAAAAGCGAAGGGAAGAATTTATTTATAATAAGCGATCGACGAGACGCGATAAACAAAGCAATTGGATGGGCTCTTCCTGGTGATGTGGTTTTGGTGACTGGCAAAGGCAGTGAGCAGTGTATGGCGGTTCATGGGCAGATTGTGCCATGGGATGATCGGGTGGTGGTGCGAGAGTGTTTAAGGCTACGATGAATATGAAACACAAAGAACAACGGCAATGGTGGCATCGATTTTTTTTCTCACGTCTGTTTTTGTTTGTTGTCGGCGGCGCAACGCTTGCCTTGGCCTTTGGGCTAGTTCGTTCGTACTACCAAAATTATCGAATTCAGCAGGAAATCGAATCATTGCACGATGAAGTTAGCACATTGAAACAAAAGCGTCTGGAGTCCTTGGAAATTCTCTCGTATGTTTTGAGTGATGATTTTGTCGAAGAAAAAGCTCGAACTGAACTCAATCTAAAAAGACCCGGCGAACACGTGGTGACTATTCCAGATGATCAGACGTTGCCTGTGACTGCCCCGCGTCCGTTGCCCTCTGGACAGGCGCAGGGTAATCCGTTAAAATGGTGGTACTACTTTATTCATAAGGATTAAATTTTTAATTAGCTAGGTATGAACACAGAACCTATGCAACCTGGGTCAATGGGGAGTGCATTACCGGAGTTGCCAAAACCAGAAGCAAAAAAACCATCACCGCGTCGGATGTTTACTTTTGGGGTCGGGGCAGTTTTACTTCTTGCCATCGTGATTGGGGTGGCTATGGGTATTCGTTCCACTCGACGTTTGGGGAATGACCCGGCGACAATTGCTTTTGCCAAAATTTTTGGCACTTCTATCGCTCGCATCAATGGACTTCCCATTCGCTACGCGGATTATATGACAGAAGTCAACTTGTTAAAGAAATTTTACAGTTCAGCTCCAGCTGGCGTGCCAGCGCCGTCTGACGAACAATTATCTGATCAGGTTTTGGGTAATTTGCTTATCAATACCCTAATTACTGATCACGCCGAAAAATACCAGGCCTCGGTTACAAATGATGACATTGTCAATTCTCCGGCATATCAGCAGTTGCTTGGACAATTTGGCGGGGACAGAGCCGCTACCGACCGCGAAATACAATCACGATACAATTTGACGCTGGATCAGTACACAGACAAAGTGGTACGACCGATTGTCGTTGAACAGAAACTCCAAAAGGCGTTTGAAGATAGCATAAACGACGAAGGCAAAGCCTACGAAGTAGAACAAATTCGCGCGAGCCACATTTTATTTCCGCCGAAGATTGAGTCCGGAGTGTCAGTTCCCAAAGCTGAAGCGATTGCCAGAGGCGAAGCCCAAAAAGTTTTGAATCGGCTTAGGAATGGTGAAGATTTTGCCACGCTGGC
Source organism: Patescibacteria group bacterium (assembly GCA_038065155.1). GTDB lineage: Bacteria > Patescibacteriota > Patescibacteriia > Magasanikbacterales > UBA922 > JAHFIC01. The sequence continues at coordinate 5,877 of JBBTRO010000106.1, read as the reverse complement.
TGGCGAATACGGGTCTGATGGCACCAAAGATGTCGGTGGTGATTTGGGCTGGTTTGGCAAAGGCCGAATGGTGCCGGAATTCGAAAATGCCATTTGGGCACTGCCGACGGATACGCTTGCGCCAGAGCCGGTGAAAACGCAGTTTGGCTATCACGTCGTCGAAGTGACCGGTAGACGCATGGCGCGTGATTATACTCGCTTCATGGGTGATCAGATCAAAGCGGCCAAAGTTGACATTCTCCTTCCTGTCCACGATCCCTTTCCCGGGATTCAAGAACAGCTGAATTCTCTCATTACTCCTCCTCCAGTCAATTAAGGCAAGTTACCCCCGACCATCCATCGGGGGTTTATGCGCGGGTATAGTATAATGGTAATATGCATCCTTCCCAAGGATGAGCCACGGGTTCGATTCCCGTTACCCGCTCAAAGTAGTTTTCGGGTTCAGCCTCCCGGTTCGAAGAGTGGCAAAAACGAATCAAAAATTTTATGAAAATGGCGGCGTATGCAATCGGAATCCCAGCATGAAGGACGAACAAAAGAATCTGAAACTGGCCACGTTATCTCCGTTATTCGAGCAACTCCTGCACTTACCACAGAACAGTTTGCGGCGATGACGCAACAAGCGGAAGCAGTTATTTTTGTGGTTTTTGCGAGCGGTGCTGTGCCAGAACGTTTTGGTGAAGTGATAAAAAAATGCACGGAACGCGATTTGCCAATTTTTTTGGTTTCTGATAATCACGGGGAAAGTCATGGTATCCTTCATCCCAGAGCTTATGCGACATCGCTTCCGGCCTTAGATGGCGGCGCGACTCCAATAGAGAAATATAATGTGAATAGTATTGAAGGCATGTGCAAAGTGATCGGCAAATTTTTGGATCAAGGGAAGCGCGGTCAAGCACTGGCCGAAGCAGTCAGTAAGGAGCTGTCTTACCAGCCAGGGGAACAAATCCCAGTAGCAGATTGGGAGGATCCGCAAAAAATTCATCTCCAGCGGGGTTTAACCGAACAAACACTGCGAAGAGCTGGCTTGCAAGGTGCAGAGCTTGAGAGCGAATTAAAGAAGCTTGGTTTTTGATACTCATGTGACTATGAACACCGAACAAACAGTCACCACTCTCAAAAAAATTATCTTCATTCTTAACAAGCATGGCATCGAATACAGAATTTTGGGTTCGGTAGCTTTCGCTGGTATGAATGGCGGTTTACACAGAAATATCGGGGACATTGATCTTATTGTTGACCGGTCGAAAAAGGATGAACTGTTCGAAGGTCTGGTAAAATTGGGATATAAACAGGCCAAGGGGGTGTTCGCTTTTGGGAGGAAGTACCTCGCTTTAGAAACACTTATACACGATAGGCTACTAAGTGTTGGATATTTTGTTGGTACATTCGAAGGAAACGGCAACTTCAAAATGGGCAATCATTTTGTGTCAGTAATTTCCGAGGCTGATTCTGTGAAGCCAACACAGTACACGTTAGAGGGCGTTCCATTCATTGGAATACCGCCCAGAGCTATTGCGGTTAGGATTATGAAGTCAAGTAACAACCCAAAGAGAAAAAAAGAGGTTGAATTTCTTGATAAAAATGATATCAAGCCTTTTGCTTCGGATGGGATTCACGTACGTATACTTGGGATTTCATTTGATTTTTTATACCAAGGCGCGATGTTGTTTTTCAACATTTTTGGTGTAATAAGATCGAAGTTTGGCCTTCCTTATGATCCTTGGCGGTCAAAAATAGGATAGCTTTTTGTTTAGATTTAGACTCAAATTTGATGCCCCAACGGAAGATAGACAGTGCCTCTTTGTTTTGTTATCATAGTCCCAACTTTAGCCACGACGCCACATAGCTCCAAGCGTTGTAATACTTTTTATGCCAAAACGTACTATTGCTCTCATCACCGGCGCGACCTCGGGCATTGGCAAAGCGACGGCAGTGAAACTCGCGAGCGAGGGGTATGATGTGATCGTGACTGCGCGGCGAGAGGAAATTTTGCAGAAGCTGGGAAAGGCGCTTACGAAGAAATACGGTGTACTGGTTTTATCATTGGCCTTTGATATTCGGGATAAGTCAGCTGTGCAGAAAGCGATTGAAACTCTGCCGTCGTCGTGGAAAAAAATTGCTGTACTCGTCAACAATGCTGGATTGGCTGTGGGACGAGATCCGATTCAGACAGCATTGACTGAGGACTGGGATAAGACGATTGATACCAATCTCAAGGGGCTTTTGTATATGACGCGAGCAGTTCTGCCGCTCATGCTCGAACAAAAGCATGGACACATTGTGAATATCGGATCGCTTGCGGGCAAAGAAATGTATCCCAACGGCAATGTCTACGCCGCAACCAAACACGCGGTCGTTGCTTTGTCCAAAGGGATGCGCCTGGATTTGATTGGTCAAAATATTCGGGTGACTGTGGTTAATCCTGGCCATGTACAGACTGATTTTGCCAAGACGCGCTACAAGGGAAATCTAGAAAAAGTGAAGGAATTGTACGATGGATTTCGCACACTTGATCCAGAAGATATTGCCGAGGCGATTTGGTTTGCAGTGTCGCGGCCAGCCCATGTTAATGTGGATGATATTCTGATTACACCGACAGACCAAGCCGGATCAACTTCTATCCATCGCGTGAAATAGTTATGCTTCGTGATTCTGATTTTGTAAAAATTCAAGTCGCAGTGCCGGTTTCGCACGCGGATGATGTTCGAGCCGCGCTTGGTCGTGCGGGCGCGGGGAAGCAGGGGAATTACGAATATTGCAGTGGGTCGTATAAGTGTGTCGGTAGATTTTATCCAATGCCTGGCTCGCATCCGGCGATTGGCGAGGTGGGTACAATGGAAGAAGTGGAAGAGGAAGTAATTGAGACAATTTGTCACAAGGATCTTCTCCCCAGTGTTATTGCGGCAGTAAAAAAAGCGCACCCGTACGAAGAGCCGCCGATTGACATTATCCCTCGATTGGAGTTAGAATAAATTCCTGCCATGCCACCTTAGCTCAGCTGGTAGAGCAATGCTTTCGTAAAGCAGAGGTCCCGAGTTCGATTCTCGGAGGTGGCTCTAATTTTTTCTTCCATCCACAGACAGCAACTGGGGGGTTTTGTTTTATTGTAGTATAATTAAGCTAATTATATAGACTATGTCCCAACTTCGAGAGATCCTGCGTGTTGTTCAGCCGTTTATCATACCGTCAGCAGTTCTGGCGATTATTTTGGTATCATTGCGGATTCAAAAAAAAGGGAGAAGGAGTCGCGGTTCTCTTCCTGCCTATACCCGTGATTTAACTACTGAAGCGGCTCTTGGAAAGATTGAGCCGGTAATTGGTCGGGAAGATGAGACGGAGCGATTGATTCATATTTTATCGCGCAAAACCAAAAATAACCCGATTCTTCTTGGCGAGCCAGGGGTAGGTAAAACTGCGGTGGTTGATGGCCTGGTGTTGCGTATTGCCAAGGGTGATGTGCCGGACAATCTAAAAGGCAAACGAGTGTTGTCTTTGGATTTGGGCGGTATGATTTCTGGTACAAAATACCGTGGTGAATTTGAAGAGAGAGTGAAACGACTCCTCAGTGATATTCTGGCCGCCAATCGTCAGATGATTTTATTTATTGACGAGGTTCATATGATTGTGCAGGCAAAAGGGTCAGAGGGGGCGCTCAACGTTTCGGATATTCTAAAACCCGCGCTCGCGCGGGGCGATCTTCAGACCATTGGTGCGACGACCAGCCAAGAGTACGAAAAATTTATTCGTCCAGATGACGCGCTTGACCGTCGTTTTCAGCCGATTATAGTGGATGAGCCGGCAAGGGCAGATGCTCTAAAAATTTTACAGGGCATAAAATCACTCTACGAAAAACATCATGGTGTCCGGTATCAGGATCAGTCGCTTGAAGCGGCGGTCGTACTGTCAGCACAGTATATAAAGGAGCGATATTTGCCCGACAAGGCGATTGATTTGATTGATGAGGCGGGCGCGGCGGTGGGTATTGAAGCGAGTGAAAAGGCGCGTCACGCCATCGGCCTTATTCATGCCGCCGGGAGAAACCGAAAAAAAGAGACAGTACCTTTGGAAGCTGTGCCTGTGGTAACTGCCAAAGATATTCAAAAAGTAGTCGCTGAATGGACAGATAAACCTGTGGAGAGCATCCACTTGACGAAAAGGATCAAATAAGATAGACTGAGTGCAAGTTAAAATGATTTTTATGATTGCAGTTATAGCCACCGGCGGGAAACAATATTTGGTAAAAAGCGGAGACATCGTGATGGTAGAAAAGCTTGACGCTGAACCAGGTGTAGAGGTCATTTTTGACCAGGTTCTCATGACTGCCAATGATGATGGTTCAGACGCCAAGGTTGGCACTCCATACCTTTCTGGCGTTACCGTGACTGGCACATGCGCGGCGCAAGAGAGAACTAAAAAGATTCGGGTCGTCAAATTCAAGCGCAAAGTCCGTTATCGTCGAGTTCATGGTCATCGACAGCATGTGACCAAAGTGACCATCAAATAAAATTCCAAAGACGCCCGGTCGGGCGTCTTTTCATGTGCGAGTTCTGTGTTTCAAAGCGCTGCCGAGAGTAATTTCATCGGCATAACGCAGATCCGAACCCATGGGGAGACCTCGAGCGAGTCGGGTAATTACCATGGCCGGGGCGATCTCTTTCAGCCGCTGTTCAATGTAAAGCATGGTCGTTTCACCGGTAACGTCAGGGTTGAGCGCGAGCACCGCTTCGGCCAATGTATTTTTTTCTGCGCGCGCGAACAATTCTGGCAATTTGACATGAGCGATGGATTCCGGGTCCGCGCTGTCGATCGTACCGCGCAGAACGTGGTAAAGGCCTTGCCAACTGCCGGTACGCTCCAATGCTTGAACGTCGGTTGGTTCAGCGACGATGCACACCCTTGTCATGTCGCGTTTTTGATCGCGGCAAATCGCGCAGGGCGATGTGTCCGAAAAATCATAACAGACGGTACAGCTTTTGACCGTCGTGATTAAATTTTTGAGCGCCAGTGTAAGTTCGCCGACATCTTTTTTACCCGATTTTAGAAGATAAAAGACATACCGTTCGGCTGTGCGTGGTCCAACCCCGGGGAGGCGGGAAAAGGCGGCGATTAGCTGTTGTATTGGTTTTGAATACATAATCCCAATCTACAAATTTATCCCAATGCTCCAAATAGTATATTCGTTGCATTTGGATATGATTAGTTGCATTGGGATTATGATATGCCCGGAATATTTGGCAATCCGCCCATTTCCTTCATTTTCATGGCCATGATCCGCTGAATTTTTTTTATGGCATCCCCATGGGCTTCTTTGATGGCATTTTGCAGTTTTTCTTTCTTGTCTGTGGCGAGAAGTTCGTTATCAATATTGATTGTCGTCATGACCAGGTTTCCGTCCAAAGTTATGCTCACCTTGCCAAACGCGGCCGTGGCCGTGGCTGATTCGGTGGATAATTTTTGCTGAAGATCTTTGGCTTGCGTGCGGAGGTCTTTGAATTGTTTGAGTTTGGAAAACATAGATTTTAGAAATTAGAAAATAGTAAATAGTAAATAGAAGCTCGCAGACACTTTCTATTTTCTACTTTCTATTTACTATTTTCTCAAAACGCCGGCACCACCGGTTTACTTGTCGGCACCGGTGATGGCGGCGGAGCTTTAAACGTTGTATCCAGATTCCGGAAACTCGCCCGCGTTTCGTCAAAAAACACGCGCACACTGCCAATTGGCCCATTGCGATGTTTGGCAATATGAATTTCAGCAATGTGGCGCTCATCTGGTGGGATATCTTCGGGGCGGTAATTGCGGTCGGCGGCTTTGCGATAGATAAACATCACCACGTCAGCATCCTGCTCAATAGCGCCCGATTCCCGCAAGTCA
>JBBTRO010000105.1:0-2686 GCA_038065155.1 Patescibacteria group bacterium | reverse complement strand
AGAGACAATCTTTAATGAGGATATTTGAATTTTTGTCCCCTCCTTTAGAAGGAGGGGGTAGGGGGTGGTCCAATCGATCCGCGCGCAATTTAATCTGCTCCACTGATTCTTCGCCGGAGATATAGAGGGTATTTGGGACAGCAAAAGCTAACTGCAAAGCAAGTGTTGATTTGCCAATCCCGGGTTCGCCGCCGATCAAAATAAAACTGCCCGGCACCAGTCCTCCACCAAGCACGCGATCGAGTTCGTCGATGCAGGTAGGAAGTCTTTTCGTTTGTTCACCGCTAATGTCAGAAAGACTCTTTGTTTCTAATACTTTCGCTCCTGAATTTGGAATTTGGAATTTGGAATTTGGAGATCCAGATTCCAAATTCTGAATTCTAGATTCCGTGACCGTTCCCCACTTCCCGCACGTCAAACACCGGCCAATCCATTTGGTATATTGCGCGTCGCAGAAGGAGCAGGCGAAGATTATAGAGGGTTTCATATAGTTTAAATCCCTCCCCAAGAGGGGAGGGCGGGGGAGGGGTCAATTACTGCGACGGGAAATTATTGCCAGGATGCATAGCCGGCAATGAAATAGCCACCATTCTCGACTAATTTACCATCTAAGACGATATCTTTCCAGATAGCATTCTTCGGTTTATCTTTATCCGGATTAGGGTCGATCACGTCATCTGTCTGGGTGCTTGCTTTGGTTTCTTGGACTGATTTGCCAGTGAAATGATAAATATTGCCTTTGTAATAAATTCCAATGTGGGTGACTGGCGGCATCCCTTGCGGGTCATTCTTCACTGGAGTGGTATAATTTTTACCCGGCACAGCCACGGGCGGTTTGCGCGCATCGGCCACGGTGCAACCGTTCGGGCCAGAGACAAAATTATCCCACAGTTTAATATACGCGCTCCCCTTGGTGGCCATAAAGACGAGATCACCGTCTTTGATGCCATCACTGCTTTCTTTTATCTCACAAGGTTTCAAATCTCCATCTTTGTGCGCTGTGGCGGCGACATCCCAGGCGCCGCGCTGTTTTTGGAGCACTTCCGGCAGGCCGCCGCACATTTGAATAAAGGCTTTTTTAACCCACGCCAAACATCGGCCGTTTGTTTCTCCAAGATCCCCCAGTTTCGCGATATTTTCCAGTTTGTCAGGAGTACAGTCTTCTCGTTTTATTTTTGTCGCAGTTTCAGATTGGAGATTGGTGTAAGACTCGGGCTCGCCGTCAGTCAATTCCACCGTTTCCACCAAGTCGATTTTTAAACTCCTAAATCTTACCAATTACGGGTTGATCGCATACAGCAGCACGTACGAGCCGAGCGCGATCACGAGACCGGTGACGGCGTTGCCAATTCTGGTTTTTGCCCCTTGTACCATTTCACCGCCGCCGGAAATGATAAGTTCAAACCCGCCGACAATAATCATGACAATCGCGATAATGCTGGCGATCGCGACCGCGTAGCGATACACCGCGGCAATGTATTGGCCGAGGAAAGGAACTTCCAAGTACGGCTTGCCAAACTCGTCATACTTCTTATCGAGGATTTGGGTAAATTCCAAACCGGGGATATTGACCCGCGGTTTGGGGATTTCGAGCTGAATCGTGTCGGATTGGAGAACGGCACCGGTATTGGGGGCGGTATTCACCTCTGCCGCAAAAACAAACGAGGGGAAAAGAATAAAAGCGAAAAGAGAGGTAAAAAAAATTTGGCGGAGGTGGTTCATAGATGAGGGAATTTAGAATCTAGAATCTAGACAACCAGTATATCATGAATAGATGAGGTGATTACAATTTCAACACCGCTTTCCACCCTTCAATCGTCGTCGGCGCTTGGATCTGCGCATTACTCAGAAAAATGGTTGGCACCGTTTGAATGTTGAGGTCACGCGCCAGACTTTCAATTTTTTGTTGGTAGACCTCAGGCCGGCCACTGGCGAGGCATCGGTCCAGTTCGCGTGTGTTTAATTCAGCTGTCTTGGCCGTAGTTTGCAGAACTTCTTCGGTTGTAAAACTCTCACCGTCAGCGATGAGTGTGCGTACAAACGCGACAAAATCGCCTTGTTCGTTGGCGCAATAGGCGTAAAGGTTGGCGCGGTCTGATGGATAGGGGAGTCGTGTCACCGGCAGACCTTTCCAGATAATTTTTATTTTTTTTGGGTACTCACTGGTTAAAGTTTGGAATTGCGCGAATTGTTCTTTGCAATGCGTACAACCGACATCAGCAAACGCGACGAGTGTAGTAGCGGCATCTTTGCGACCAATGATCGGGTCGTCGTTAAAAATCGGGATATTAAGAATATCGGCCGGGGACTCGTTCAAATACTCTTCAGGATCTGTCGGGGCATAGCGGACGATTTGGACAAAAACGCCGAAAACGACGAGGAGAAGAGCTGGCAGGAAAATTGCAAAAAGTTGTTTGTTAGAAAGAGACACAAGTTTTCAGTTTTCATTTTTCAGTTTTCAAATATTTTGTATTGTTTCGGATTTCGAAATTCGGATTTCGGATTTTACAAATTTACTTCAAACACCCCGGGCAATTGTTTATCCGTAAAATATAATTTCGTGCCATCGGTACTAAGGGTAATAGTGTCAACGACGTGATAATCAGGGAAAGGCAGATCAGATAGAAGTCCGGTTTCCACGTCAATTTTGACCAGTCGGTCGCGAGTGCCATTGGCCAAATCCGGA
>JBBTRO010000104.1:0-2182 GCA_038065155.1 Patescibacteria group bacterium | reverse complement strand
TTATTCTTATTCTCCCCCTCGTTCTGGCGATCCTTCCTTTTGTACACACCTACATTCATATCCCTGATCTGTCCGCTGTCTCTTTGGTCTCGTTTGTCGTCATCATTATGTTTGGCACTGCCATCGGCTTTCTCACCGCGAGCATTCTCGGAGCGTTTTCCTGCTGGACGACTCGTGCTGATTGGGTCTTGCAAGCTTGGTGGATCATATCCACATTTGCGGCCGGGTACGTCGCCCCAATCACGCTCTACCCGCTGTGGCTGCAAAAAAGTATTTCGTATCTCCCATTTTCTCTCATGGTTGACGTGCCGATCCGCACTCTTTTGGGAACAATTACCACCCCGGAAATAATCTCGGCGGGTACAAAAGGCCTTGTTTGGATTGCGGTATTGTTCGGAATAAATAAAATTTTGTGGCATCAAGGCCTTAAACGGGTTGACGTCGTCGGCATATGATCCACCACTATTGGCGAGTGTATAAACAGCTTTTTCGCAATGCCTTTTCCCGAGGCATTGCCTATCGAGCGGATTTTTTCGCGCGCATCATCTTTGGACTCATGTGGTCATTTGGATCCATTGGAATTTTGGCTGTGATGTTTTCACACACGACCGCGATTTCTGGATGGACAAGACCGGAACTCTACGTGGTGCTTCTCGCCTGGAATATTGGTTGGATGTCAGACGCATTGGGACGCTCGATCCAATACCTGGAAGAGCACATCCGACGCGGCACGCTGGACCCTCATCTCGTAAAGCCAGTGGATGCGCAATTTGTCATGCTTTTCGGCAATCCGGAAATCGCCGGTATCCTCTTTGTCATTGGTTATGCCCTGCCGCTTGTCTATCTTTTGTGGCGAGAACCAACGCCGATTATGTGGTCGCACCTCCCAATTTTTTTATTTTTGATCCTCCTTGCCAATATTATGTGGCTCGCGATCAAAACCATTGCCATGACCTTTAATTTCTGGCGACAGAGGCTGGACAACCTGAACATGTTGGTTACCATGATGGCCGATGTTGGTAAGTATCCACCAGCAATTTTACCAAAGCCATTGCAATACATAATTTATTCTATCCTCCCATTCGCATTTCTGGCAATCGTACCAGCCCAAACTCTCCTAGGCGCGATTTCCTGGCGAGCTGTGATCGGCGCTTGCGTCATTACCATTATTCTTGTTATCATAAGTCGCGTATTGTGGAATGTGGCCATAAAGAATTATTCGAGCGCGTCAAGCTAATCCATTTTTTCTCCTCCCTTGTAGGGAGTAGTTAGAGGAGGGTCTCAACGAGTGCAGAATCTATAGGTTTATTTTAACCGCATACTTTTGTGACTTCGACTAAATTAGGCAATCAATTAAATCATATGGACAGTCCCACGCGTTGAGACCCTACCCAGACCCTCCCCTACGAGGGGAGGGAAATTGAATATATGCCAATCATCTCTGTAAACAACCTAAGTAAAACCTACGAATACTACAAAAAACAGCCTGGTCTCTTGAATTCGCTTAAAAGTCTGTTTCATCGAGAAAAATTGTTTACGAAAGCAGTAAAAGATGTGAGCTTTACGATTGACGAAGGTGAATTTGTTGGCTTTCTTGGCCCAAACGGCGCCGGGAAGACGACCACCTTGAAAATGCTCTCGGGAATTATTTATCCCACGACTGGGACTGCTTCTGTCCTTGGCTACACGCCCTGGAAACGTCAACCCGTATTCCAAAAACAATTCGCCCTGGTCATGGGCCAAAAAAATCAGCTCTGGTGGGATCTGCCGGCGATGGAAAGTTTTCTCTTGAATAAAGAAATTTATGAAGTGCCCGAAAAACAATTCCGCGCCACACTCGACGAGCTGACAGAGCTCCTTGACATTGGCAAACTCCTCGATATTCCTGTCCGAAAATTATCCCTTGGTGAGCGCATGAAATGCGAACTGGTAGCAGCGCTTCTGCACTCACCAAAAGTTCTGTTTCTCGACGAACCCACGATCGGACTCGATGTGGTATCACAACACAACATCCGGCAATTCTTGAAAACGTACAACAAAGAAAAAAAGACAACGATTATTCTGACGTCGCATTATATGGAGGATGTCGAGGCCTTGTGCGAACGAGTAGTCATTATCAACCATGGCGCCCTTATGTACGATGGCTCGCTCCAACAGCTGCTGGACAAATATATTGATCACA
>JBBTRO010000103.1:0-4840 GCA_038065155.1 Patescibacteria group bacterium | reverse complement strand
AATGACAGAAACCCTGTGTGAGTTCATTAATATCTAATTTTACGACAATTTTCCCAAATAATCAAGTGCCCGATAGGCGCAGGCAACTTGCGCGACATCTTGAAGTTTTGAGGTGCGCAACAGTGCAAAAAATTCTTTCTGACTCACGAACGTCACATCAATATCTTCAGAAGCTTCCAATTGCTGCGCCCCAACACGCTTCACGTCCATCGCTAAATAATAATGATAGACACCGGTGGCGTACTTTCCTTTGAAAGAGGACCCGAGATAGACCCATTCCTTCGCTACACACCCCGCTTCTTCATGAAGTTCTTGGATCGCTGTCTTTGCGTGATCTCCACCATCAACAATGCCAGCAACCAAAGACGGCACTTTGGTTTGGTGCGCAATATAATATTGATAAATCACCAATATCTGCTTGTCTGTCGTTATCCCAAACACAATAACCACATCATCACCGACAAAAATTGCAAAATTCCGCTCTTTACCACTCGGAACTTTTACCTTCCACTCCTCAACACGTCGATGGGGGTGATTATAAACTTCTTTTTTTGAGAGGAGTTGCCAGTTGCTCATATAAACTATATAAGCTCCTTGCCTCGAAAATGAAACCGCCATGGCGAATCATTTACTCGGCTGCGTTCACTTATAAAAATTTTCGCGCTAGTTTGTACAACGCGTACTTCATCGGTTGAAAAATCACATCCACTGCCTCCGGATACGATCTGGGCTCACCGCCAAACCCAGCTTTAAAGCGCGTAACCCCCGTCCACGGATGCGCCGCTTCCCAGCAATAACCATTGAAACAGGATTTCGGATTTCGGATTTCGGATTTCGGATTTTTCAAAGGTGCTACCCCCCAGAGATCATAATAAGTACAACCGCGACTCTTGGCCATTTCCATCCCACGCCACTGCAATAGATATGGTGCCATCGTGTTGCGGTGCGTATCACTTGAAGCCCCATGAAGATAGGTGCATGTATCACCATAAATAACCAGGATATGGGAGACAATTGGCGTACCGTCCAAATAAGCGGTCAACTGACGCGCCAGTGGTGAGGCAAGCATTTTTGTATAATACATCTTATCATGACTTTTGAAATGGTCACGTGCCGTAGTTTCCGCATTCAGCCGCCAAAATACCTCACTATTTTTCTCTTCCTTCACTACCACCCCTCGCTTTTCGGCAAGATGAATATTGTACCGAGTTTTGGGATGCATCGCTTGCAGAATTTTCTCGGGAGATTTTGCCAGATCGATAGTCAAGGTGTGTTGTGGCTGGCGATTCGCAACGACTACAGACGACAGACTACTGACTACAGACAATGATTGGGTTAATTCAATTCGAGCGTATACATATTTCGTCTTTTTAAGAAAATTCAAAATCAACTGTAGTCCGTAGTCTGTAGTCTGTAGTCTTGGCGCGTAGGCGTACCTCATCCCCAACGGCAATTCATGAATAATTACTTGTGCCTGCCCATCATCCCACTGTAGTCTAATCACCTCTTTCCCAATTGCACGCTGAAACTCACCCCACTCCCAAGATTGAAGAAATTCGTTATTGTGTAAAGTCAGAAGACCCTTGTCCCAAATTTGTTTGTCAGTACATATCTGAATATCCATATAGCCCGTATGATAGCGGATACTTGATTTTTTTACCATCTATCGCTATACTACTGCCACACCCAAATCTCAACACTTTGGAATTTAAATTTATTCAATTTATATTTCGGATTTCGGATTTCGAAATTCGGATTTTTCAATGATATGGGTCTACCATCAAAACGACGCACCAGTCGCTCCAAAAAAGAACGCGCCGCACATTTCGCTCTCCCGGGGGTCGCGAGCTCAAAATGCCCCTCATGCGGAGCGTCAAGACTCCCCCACATGGCTTGTCCAAGCTGTGGAGAATACCGGGGGAGAAAAGTCCGAAATGTCGCTAAACGCACTGAGCGGTCGATACGAAAGACAAAACGTGCAAAGTAAAATTTAAATCCGAAATCCGAAGCACCAAATTCGAAACAATAATCAATAATTAAATTCAAAAATTTTTAAATTTAAATTTTGGTATTATTTCGGATTTCGATATTCGGATTTCGAATTTTCCAACAGGTATGTCCAACCGCCATCTCGCTCGTTCCATCGCCATGCAGTCCCTGTATCAATGGGACTTCAAGGGCAAGCCGACTGCGGCCATGCCCGCAATTATTGATCAAAACCTGGCTGAGTTCGGCATGGGCATCGAAGACAACGCGGATTTTGTGAAAGAAACCGTACAAGGAGTTTTGGATCACTTGACTGACATTGACAAAAAAATTGCTGAGTACGCGCCCGAGTGGCCGATTGAGCAGATGACGATCGTTGATCGCAACATCTTGCGCATCGGCGTATATGAAATGTTTTTTACCGAGTCAGTACCGGACAAAGTCGCCATCAACGAAGCGATTGAAATTGCCAAAAGCTACGGCGGCCAGGCATCTGGAAAATTTGTGAATGGGGTCTTGGGAGCGATGTATAGTGATCTTTCACCTGAGCACTCCAGCACCTGAACACCTGAGCACTTGATTCACATACGTGAGTATGTCAATAAAAAGTCTTTCACCGTTCCAAAAGAAATTGCAATCAATAATGGATGATTATGTTCATCTCACATATGCAATCACAAGAAAGTACCCAAAAGATGAATTATATGGTTCAGTTTCTCAGCATCGCCGATCATCCCTATCAGCAGTACTGAATTATATTGAAGGATATGCACGACGTAGGAAGACAGTCCAACTAAATTTTTATGAAACTGCTTATGGTTCGCTTTCTGAATCAAGGTACTTATATGCATTTGCGTTAAAGGAAAAATGGATCCTTGAACCTGAATACCAACAAGCAGAAGCTATGGGGGAGGAAATCGGTGCGATGCTTTGGTCAGAAATTACTTCAGTAGAAAGGGATATTGATCAATTAAAATGAGTGCTCAGGTGCTAGAGTGCTTGGGTGCTCAGGTGAAATATGAATCCTGCTTACAAAGAAAAAGAATTTAACAAACTCGAAGATGCTATCGGAATCGAGTTCAAAGATAAAGACCTTTTGGTTCAAGCTTTTGTTCATCGATCATATCTAAATGAACACCGAGACTTCCCGACCGGCCACAACGAGCGGCTGGAATTTTTGGGCGACGCGGTACTGGAGCTAATCGTCACAGAATATCTCTTTGAGCGCTACGAAAATCCTGAAGGCGAACTTACCAACTGGCGCGCAGCCCTGGTCAACGCCAAAATGTGCGCCGTAGTCGCCAATGAAATCAATCTCGAGTCCTACTTGTTTTTGAGCCACGGCGAATCCAAAGACGCGGGCACCAAAGCGCGTGAATATATTCTGGCCAATGCGCTCGAGGCGATTATCGGCGCAATTTATCTTGACCAGGGCTTTGACCTCGCGCGCCAATTCGTAACGCGCTGGGTGATTACGAAATTGCCGGAGGTACTGGATCTCGGGCTCTGGATGGATCCAAAGTCGCGCTTCCAGGAATCAGCGCAGGAACTTCTGGGCGTCACCCCCACCTACCGCGTACACAAAGAAGAAGGGCCGGATCATGATCGGCACTTTGTCGTTGGCGTGTATCTCGACAAAGAATTTGTCGCCGAAGGCGAGGGCACGAGCAAACAAGAGGCGCAAGTCGACGCCGCCGAACACGCGCTTCGAGTCAAGAAATGGAAAGGACCAAAGGTGGAAATTTTAGAAAGATAGCGACGGGCCGGTAGCTCAGTTGGTAGAGCAGGGGACTCTTAATCCCAAGGTCGTGGGTTCGATCCCCACCCGGCCCACCAAGATAAGTTTTTCTTCCCACTTTTCCACAACCCAAAATACGCGTAATGTATGTTTTGTGATATAATGAACACGTCATACATTTTTCCACAAAACCTACGCGAATCTCGCCAAAAATCAAAGAACAAATAGAGCGGCACTTAACTCTAGACAAAGTTTTGATCTCTGTTTTTTTTGCTTTTATTTTTATTTTTACACTCCAGCGCTTATCGCCAATTGATTTCGTGCAAGCCGCCAGCATTACTTGGACCGGCACCTCCGGCGATGGTCTGTGGGAAACCGCCGGCAACTGGAGCAACAACGCCGTGCCGACCACAAGCGATGACGTTACAATTTCCGGCACGGTCACAACGACGCTTTCGTCCGGACAAACAGCAAATTTCAACTCTCTCACGATCGGCGACGGCACCAACGCCACCGCGCTAATTCTGACCGGCAACATCGGCACTGGCGGGAGCATTACGCTTGCCAATCGCGGCACGCTGATCCAAAACAACACAACCCAGCAAATTATTACCGGCACCCTCACCATCCAAAGCGGTGGCGTTTTGAAACACAGCGCCAACAGCACTGCTCAAAGCTATGTGGTCAACCTGAAAGCCGCGACGATTGATCTGCAGTCCGGTGGCGCAGTCAATGTTGACGGATTGGGTTATGCCGCCGGCACGGCTGGATCTGGCGGCTATGGACCAGGCGGCGGAGGTTATATCAAAGCGAGCCGTGCCGGCGGTGGCGGTCATGGTGGAAATGGTGCCCATGGCGGCACTGGCGCTACAAGCGAAAGCGGCGGCGGCATAGATGGAGACGGCGGTGTTGCCTATTGCGATGTCACTGATGTGGCAACCATTGGCTCTGGCGGTGGAGCAACAGCTTCGGTAACCGGCACTGGCAATGGCGGGGGTCTCGTTATTTTGGAGGCAACCGGAACTGCCACTATTTCTGGCACCCTGTCGGCCAAAGGTCTTGCGGCCGGCAGCGCTACGATTGGCGGAGGAGCAGGTGGTGGTATCAAACTCACCG
>JBBTRO010000102.1:0-5345 GCA_038065155.1 Patescibacteria group bacterium | reverse complement strand
GCATTTATGATAGACTCAAGATAAGCAATATTCGAGGCAAAGAGAAAGGCGCCACTTCTGATACACGCAAACGTTTTATGAAATACACGTTTTCCTTTACCCCGATTGCGATCGGGGTGGCTCTTAAAAATAATCCGATTTTGTTTTTCTGGTTTTGAGAGGGGGAAATTGATGTTTAAGTTATAATTTATGACGAATTTCAAAACCGACAACGGATTGGACATCTCAACTCTCTTTAATACAGTCGGTATCAACAAAGTCGGTCATGTCCACATCAACGAACACACCTATGACTTTGATGAGCATGCGCCCAAAAATCACTGGCTCTATGCGGCATTTTTAGGGTTTCAGGAATATCAAAAAAGGTATGGGAATGTATCATCATTTGCTAGTATTGGTACTGGTGCTGGAATAGACGCGATCGGAGCATACGAAATTTTTCACCCACAAAAAATATTTCTAACAGATATTCATCCACAGATTCCACCTATCGCTCAAAAGAACGTTGAAGCCAATGTGCCAGAGCATGTTCCCGTTCGCTCATTTAAAGGCGATCTGTGTCTTCCACTGATTGAGAATAAAATCACTGTTGATCTGGTCTATGCAAACATACCGAACATTCCATCGGATCAGCCAAAATTTGAAGCAAAGGATAGCGCATCATTCTATCAAAAAAGAAACGAAAATTGTCCTGAAATTTTTGAAAAGTATTTACTCACTCTTCAGTATCTATTTCTGGCAGAAGCCAAACAAGTTGTGAACAAGGGTGGGGCGGTTATCGATGCGATAGGGGGGAGAGTGCCGTATAAGATTTTGGAGGGTCTATTTGTTTCAAACGGTTACGCATTTGAAGAACTAGTTGGCATTTTCAAAATTCAAACCGAACCCAACTATATCCTCAAAAGTTACGCTGAAGTCGAACAAAAATATAATGTAGAATTTGATTTCTATAAGTATGAAGATGCACAAAAGTATTGGCTAAAGATAGAAGACAAAAAACTTGGTGGTCCAGAATTAAAAAGTGAATTGCAGAAATATCGGATCAACGCCACTCATGCATATAACGAGTATATAAAAAATAACCAACCGTTTGGCCATGTGGTTCATATTTTGTGTGGAAAAGTGTAATTGACGTAACTTCCATAATTGGATATAATTGGACATAGTTAAGATATCCAATTAAGAATATGCCTAAACATAGCCAAAAAGTAACGGAAAAAAACATATCCACAGATAACTTTTCCAAAAGGATTGAACAAATTCCGTCTGTTATTGTCTCCAAAATCGCCAAAATTGATGAATTAAAAGGGCAGTGGATAAGCGGTGCACGCCTCAGCCCGCAAGTATTGGGAAGATTGAAACGGTCAGTCTTGATTACGTCCACCGGCGCCTCGACGCGTATCGAAGGCTCCCGCCTGTCTGACGAAGACATTGAAAAATTGATGCGTGGTATTGGTATGCAAAAGTTTACCAACCGTGATAAGCAAGAAGTGCAAGGCTACTACGAATTATTAAAAAATGTTTTTAATTCATGGAAGAGTGTCAGATTCAGCGAAGGTACAATCAAACATTTTCATCAAGAGCTTTTAAAATACGTCGATAAGGACGAAAAACATCGCGGCGAATACAAAAAGGGTGAAAATAAGGTGCATATGATAAACGAGGCTGGAGAGTCCATTGGCACTCTTTTTGATACCGCACCAGCATTCCTTACTCCGGGCAACATGAAGGATTTAGTCGAATGGACGCAAAAAGCTTTGGCAGAAGAAAAGCACCATCCGCTATTGGTTATAGGAAATTTTCTGGTTGAATTTCTAAAAATCCATCCGTTTGCAGATGGCAACGGTCGACTGTCTCGCGTGCTGACAAACTTACTTTTACTTCAAGCCGGATATTTGTATATTCCGTATGTTTCGCATGAAAAATTAGTGGAGGATAATAAACCGGAATATTACATCGCTTTGCGGCGCAGTCAAAAAACCATGGGGACAAAAGATGAAAGTATCGCTGACTGGTTAGATTTTTTTCTGGAAATGTTTTTGAAACAATCCCAAATGGCAGTGGAACTTTTGTCAAAAGAGAATATAGAAAAAATTCTATCTGAAAAACAACTTCTTGTTTGGAAATATATTGCCAAAGTCAAAGAAACAAGCACGGGCGATATTGCCAAACATACGCATATAGCTAGGCCGACAGTAAAACAAACCCTTGATGTACTCCTCAAATTGAAAAAGATTGAGCGAATTGGATTGGGAAGAAGTGCAAGGTACAGAATACTTGTGACGCACAAAAGTGTCGTCGGTTTTTGATTTTAGGCATTCACCCCTTTCCCCTCTGCCTAAAATCAAAATTGAAAAAACAAAATCGGATTATTTTTAAGAGCCATCCGCCTCGGGCGGATTAAAGGAAAACACGTACATCATATAACACTGGGTATACGGTTCGGTCATTCCCCGAATGACCTCTCCCATATTTGCCTTCGCTGCGCTACAGCAAACATCGCATACCCAGAAACGTTATATATGACATTTTGGAAATTTTTAATTTTAATATTATGGATGAAGAAAGATCACGTGAAGTCGGGCCGCAACCCTTAGATATTTCAGAACGAGTAAGAGCAACATTATATGGAGATAGCACACGTAAAGCTATTGATCTCATGAGGTTGATGCGATCAGAAGATATACTGCAAGCACCTGCCCTTACTCTTACTTTAGATTACACTAATCTCAATCACGCAAAATGGGTAAAATCCTTCGTAAGTAGTGGCCCTCCTGAGCAAAAGAGAACAGCTTCGATCCGCGCTACTGAATCACAAGCAAAGGAAGCGGCGAATATATTTGCGTCTGGAGTAGAGTGGGTTAAAATATAAAGATAAAATTTTCAAAACGTCGTATAACACCGGGTATCCGGTTCATAAAAAAAGTAAATGATTCAAGAATTTATATTTTCCACTTTTTTATAATTCATGCTACACTGAAGCAATATTTGTAGAATCAGGATGTTCGCTATGAAAAGGAAGAATAATATTGGATGGGCTTGCCAGAGCATGTATTTTGGTGCCAGTTTTCTTCTCTTCTTATTTTCTTCAAGTGTCGCTCTTGCCGCGAATACTGATGTTGTGGTGAGTGAAATCGCCGCCTATGAATCGGGCGGTTGTGAATGGATTGAGATAAACAACAAGGGAGGCGAAGTGGTGTCGCTCGAGGACTGGAAATTTTGGGAAAGTGACACGAATCACGGTTTGGCGATCAGCAGTTCCAGTCTGGGACAGGACTGGACCATAGAGCCGGGCGAATACGCGATTATTGCGCAAAATGACGAGCAGTTATTTTCTTCTTGCGGGTACGCGCCTCCACCCGGAACCGTTTTTGACAGCTCTTGGGGCACATTGAATGAAAGCGGGGAATTGATTGGTCTCAAAGATGCGGCTAATACGGTTATTGAGGAATTCACGTATCTCTCTGCCCCGAATCATTCGCTTGAACGACGAGACACAGCTAGGGCTGATTATACCGCCGCGAATTGGCTTGAGAATTCGACAGGCAATACGTTTGGACGACAAAATGATGCATCTGCCGTTGACTCGGGAAACGACGTAGTCATCGCACCATCGGAAACAGCGGCGCCGTCCACCACATTCCCATCACTTTTGATAAATGAGTTTGTTGCTGACCCACTGACGGGCGAGAGTGAATGGATCGAGCTGCACAATCCGGCCGCGGTTCCAGTTCCGCTTGATGGCTGGACTGTAAACGACGGGATTTCGGTCATTGCTTCGCCAACAAGCACGATTGAAGTTGGCGGTTTTTTTGTTATCGAATTTTCGGCAAGTTATCTTAACAACAGCGGCGATGCGGTAACACTACGCGCACCGGATAATACGCTTGTAGATACGGTTAGCTATGGCGACTGGGATGATGGGGATGCAACTAATAATATCGTCAAAAGCGCCAAGGGAAATAGTCTGGCCAGAGTTGATACAAATTTTTTTGAAACGACAACACCGACCAAAGACAGCGCCAATACGATAACGGCGCCAGCGGCTCTGGTAAGTGCAACACCGTCTCCAGCCCCAAGCCCTGCGCCTTCGTCGAATGGCGGCGGCGGAGGATCAGGGTCAACACCGTCATATCAAGCTGGATCGCTCGTCATCAATGAACTTGTCAGCGACCCGGGGGACGAGGAGGAAGAATTTGTTGAATTTTTCAATACCTTGGATGCCGCCATTGATTTTGGCGGTTGGTGGCTAGAAGATGGCAGCGACACAAAAACTCTCTTGCATGGCACCATTAGTGCAAAAAGTTTTTTTGTGATTTCTGAACCAAAAGGAAATCTTAATAACAGCGGCGACCGCATCACTCTTTTTGACCCAAACGGGCATGAAATTGATCGTGTGACGTACGGTACATGGGATGACGGGGACGTGCGTGACAACGCGCTTGCTCCAGATGAAAACGAGAGTCTGGTTCGTAGCGCAGATTCCCTGGATACGGGAAATGATAATCAGGATTTTTTTCTTACCAGCGCTATTACAAAAAATCTACGCAATATCATTACTGCGCCAATAGAGCAATATGGGACTTCTCCAAAAAAACAGCCAAAGAGCATAGTCCTAAGCGAACTTCTGCCCAATCCCGAGGGCGCGGACGAGAATGGTGAATTTATTGAAATTCACAACACGACATCGTCCACCATAGATATACAAAAATGGAAAATAAGCACCGAGGATGGGCAGTATGTATTTGCTTCAACGACGCTCTCGGCAGGCGGATATATTCAATTGCCGCGTTCTGTCACTCGCATCGTCTTGCATAATTCCGGAACAGAAAAAATTCAATTATTTGACGCTTTTGGAGCGCTTGCCGATGAAGTCACGTATCGAGGCGCTGTTGGGGCAGGAGTCAGCTACGTTCATGGGCCAGATGGCTGGAGCTGGACCATACAGCCAACACCTGGCAAAGAGAATAAATTTATCAAGGAAAATGTGCCGCCGGCTCCAGTCCTGGATGCCGAGCGCGAAGCGGCAGTCGGCGAAGCCGTTCTCTTTGATGCCTCTGATACGACTGATCCGGACCACGAGTCACTAACATTTTTATGGAATTTTGGCGATGGTGAAAAGGCTGGTTCAAGCACAATGAATTACGCCTTTGCCAAGGCTGGTGCGCATCGGGTCACTCTGGCTGTTGTTGACGGTGCCGGGAACCGTGCCGAACGCCAAACACGTATCACGGTAAAGGCAAGAGAAGCGTTTGTCGGCGGTATTGATATTATCGAAAGTGAAGGTATGGAAGCGTTAAAAAACCATCTTCATATTTCCGAAATTCTTCCCAATCCGACGGAAA
>JBBTRO010000101.1:0-2887 GCA_038065155.1 Patescibacteria group bacterium | reverse complement strand
GTTGCAACTGGCCTCGACAATGCCAAAAAAGCTCGTATCCTTTCGTATGGCGAGCGGATTTCAGCCGAGCTTTTTGCTTTGTTTTTACAATCTGTAGGTATGGCGGCAAGAGCAGTTGACGAGGAGACGCTTGGGATTGTCACGAATGACGATTTTCTAAATGCCGATATTAAGGTAGAGGCGTCTATTGAGGGCGTTCGTCGTTCGCTTAATGACCAAAATATTGTGCCGGTGGTTACGGGTTTTCTTGGGCGGACTCTCCGTGGTCAGACGACAACGCTTGGTCGCGGCGGCTCTGACACGACAGCTTGTTTTTTGGGGTCAGCATTTTTCGGCGCGTCCGTACTTTTGTGGAAAGACGTTGATGGAGTACTCACTGCCGATCCAAAGCTGGTGGCTGAAGCGAAAACTGTACCGTCGTTGAGTTATGCCGAGGCCGAGAAATGCGGGAAAGTGTTTTGTAGCCGAGCCGTGCAATATTTGCGTCGGACGAATACCACAGCCACTGTTGTTTCTATTAATCATCCAGAGCGACGTACTGTCATTGGGCCAGTAGTACCTTCGTTTGCCTTTGCTCACGCTGAAAGTGTATGAAATTTATCGTTAAGTCGACAACTCAATTCTCTGGCACTGTCCAACCGCCCAGCTCGAAATCCCATAGTGTCCGCGGGCTGCTTTTGGCAACTCTGGCAAACGGCACATCACACTTACAAAATGTTCTACGCTGCGATGTTACTGACGCAGCGATTGACGTGTGTCGTGGGCTTGGGGCAACGCTCGAAATCATGGAAAACAAACTTCAAGGATATGACATTGCGATTAGGTCAAATGGCGTGCCATTTTCGTCGTCGGCCAATAGGATATTTACTTACAATTCTGGGATCACGACTCGTTTTGTTTTACCGATGGTGGGATTAAGAAAAGATGTGAATCAATCGATCGTACTCGATTGTGGTGAGCAAATGCGTCAACGACCAATCCAGCCTCTTGTCGAGATTCTGCGAAAACTTGGTTTGTCTATTCAGTACTCATCGAACAGCGTATATCCGCTTGTAGTCACGGGGCAACTTCAGGGGGGAGATGCGGTCGTCGACGGGGTAACATCACAATTTATTTCCGCCCTTCTGGTCTCTTTGCCATTGGCGCCTTTGGGTTCTGTCATCCGTGTACATGAATTGAACGAGCGCCCGTATATGGACATGACACTCTCTTGGCTCGATGAGGCCGGTATTCGCTATGAACATCGGCAAGATAGGGGTTACGATGTATTTAAAATTTCTGGACGCCAGCGTTACTTGCCATTTACCAAAACTATTCCCGGCGATTTTTCTTCCGCTTCGTATATCATCGCCGCAGCCGTCCTTTTACCGGGGAAAGTGAAACTGCATGGTCTCGATATGGATGATCCCCAGGGTGACAAACGACTTATTCCGATTTTACAATCCATGGGCGCGCAGATTGAAGTGAAAGAAGGGACTATAGAAATTGTCGGCGGCGCACCACTTACAGCCGCCACAATTGATTGCAATGATATTCCTGATTTGTTACCCACACTAGCTGTGGTGGCAACTCAAGCTCGCGGGGTAACACATCTCACCAATGTGCCTCAGGTGCGTCTCAAGGAGACTGATCGATTGTACTCTATGTTCGATGGGTTGACCAGACTAGGGGCTCGTGTGGAAGAGCAAGCTGATGGACTTATTATATACGAAAGCACCCTTCATGGAGCCACCTTATCGGGCTATAAAGATCATCGCACTGTCATGGCGCTCTCTGTTGCTGGAATGCTGGCGACCGGGGAAACGACAATTGATACGGCCGAGGCGATCAATAAAACGTTTCCTAATTATGTAGGAGTTATGAATGGACTAGGGGCACACTTTACATCCGTATGAACCATATTATTATCATCGGTTTCAAAAGCGTTGGCAAATCCAGCGTTGGCCAAGCATTGGCGGGAGCGCTTGGTTTGCCATATCTGGATTTTGATCGTAAGTTAGAGGCTTTTTACGCTGAAAACACTGGCGGAACATTATCAGTTTCTGATATCTTGCGAACCCAGGGCGAACCATATTTTCGTCTGCTCGAAACAGCGGTGTTGCCAAGAGTGCTTAGCCAAGAGAGCCGATCAGTGATTGCTTTGGGCGGGGGTACACCGTGCACGCCAGTGAATCAAAAATTATTGCGTGAGCATACGATTATTTATCTTAGCGATAAGCCAGATGTGTTATTTGAGCGGATCATGGCAGCTGGCGTTCCAGCATTTTTTCCAAAGGATAAAACGCCGCGAGCTGGATTCGATGAGATTTGGCAGGCACGCACGGGTGTTTATGAATCGCTCGCCACGATCACAGTGGGCAATAGCGTGCCCATTGCAAAGACCGTAGAGAGAATTGTGGGAGAGCGGAGTAAAAGGCAACGATCAACACTGCTCCTTATGCATGGCCCGAATTTAAATCGGTTGGGGAAACGGGATCAGGAGTTGTACGGGACGCTGACGCTTCCAGAACTTGAAGCAAAAACGGCCGAAGAAGCGAAGCGCTTGGGGTATGATCTTATAACCTTTCAATCGAACCATGAAGGTGGACTCATTGATTGGATTCAGGCACATGCTGAAATGGCGGCCGGGATTATCATTAATCCTGGAGCCTACACGCATTATAGTTATGCTTTGCACGATGCTCTCGTTGATACGCATTTGCCAGCGGTTGAAGTGCATCTATCAAAGATCGAAGATCGCGAGCCCTGGAGACAGGTGTCAGTCATCGCTCCAGCCTGCATCGAACAGATTATGGGGAAGAAAGAAGCTGGGTATGCTGAAGCGGCGCAAAGGCTCGTTGATTATCTCCAAAGAACTAAAGTATGACGCTCGTAACTAATAAAACGA
>JBBTRO010000100.1:0-9200 GCA_038065155.1 Patescibacteria group bacterium | reverse complement strand
CGAGACAGCGCTGACGTGGTGCAATCCGGTGTCCAGCTCGTTAATTTCCGCTCCACATGGTTTTCCGCGCTGAACGTGCTTGAATATTTCTTTTGGTTCAAATCCGTGCTTCACTTATTTGCTGAAAAACAGGTAATCCCCCTTGGTGGCAACACCGTATTTTTCAAACGCCTGTGGCTCGAGAGAATCGGCGGCTGGGATGGAAACTGTCTCACGGAAGATGCGGATATTGGCGTGGCTCTGTCGGTCGCTGGGGCATCTATTCGCATCATCTACGATGAAACTCACGCCACGCAAGAAGAGACGCCGACCACATTTGCTGATTTTGTGAAACAACGGACGCGCTGGAACCAGGGCTTTATTCAAATTTACAAAAAAGGCATATGGCGCCAACTGCCCACTTTTTCTCAGCGCTTTTTGGTGAGCTATATTCTGCTCTGGCCGCAGATTCAAGCCGTTCTCTTTGTGTATGTGCTCTGCTCAATCATCATGATGTTCCAGATGAAGCTTCCGCTTCTCATTACCATGATATCGCTCTTGCCGTTCTATAACCTTGTCATGCACTTCATAGTTCTCAATATTGGCCTGTATGAATTTACCAAAAAATTTCATCTTCCCTACCCTTGGTGGATGCCGCTGAAACTTGCGGTTACGTTTATTCCTTTTCAACTTGGTCTGGGTGTGGGAGCTATCCGGGCGCTTTACCGAGAGCTCCTAAAAAATACTGCTTGGGAAAAAACTCGTCATGTGAACGCGCATCGAAGCAATCTAGCGCATGCCTCACTCATCGCCGTAAAAAATCAGGCTTAAAACTATATGTTTCGCATTCCTTCTCCACCACCAAGATTGTGGCAGAAATTTGACTGGCTCCTTTTGGGAGTTCTTCTCATTGCCCTTGTCTCCCATGGCGTCAATCTTTTCGGTTTCCCGAGTTATCGAGAAGACGAAGGCACCTATATGTCCCAAGCCTGGTCAGTCATCCACCAGGGCACACTCGCCCCATATACCTATTGGTATGATCACTCGCCAGCCGGCTGGTTTCTGTTGGCGCTCTGGGAATTGGGGCCAGGCAATCTTATTCCAACATCACTCACCGTGGATTCAGGCCGGCTGTGTATGCTGGTACTCCACCTGGTTTCAACGTTTCTACTGTATCAAATTACCCAAAAAATTACTGGCCGCAAAGCCGCGGCGGTAATTGCCGCCCTACTCTTTTCTCTCGTCCCGCTCGCAATTATTTTCCACCGCCGAGTGCTTCTCGACAATATAATGGTATTTTGGTTTTTGTTATCGCTGTGGTTCTTGACTCGCTCGGCGCACCTTAGCTCCATCATGATGAGCGCTTTGACATTTGCGATTGCTGTCCTCACCAAAGAATCAGCGATTGCGTTTTTACCCATCATGGTACTTATTGTGGCAACTAGCGCCCACAAGAACCACCGGCATTTTGCGGTGATTGGCTGGGTGGGAGCGACGTCACTCACTATTTCTTTGTACATTATATTTGCGCTCTTGTCGGGAGAACTATTCCCGTCTGGAACCATCTTTGGCGGTGGGACACCCCATGTCAGCCTCATCGAAGCCCTTAGATTTCATATCAACCGCGAAGGCGGGTGGTTTCTTTCCCCCGGGAGCTCCTTCCGGGTTGTGTTTGATGAGGTGTGGTGGCGATATGGTGCTGTATTTCTGGTCCTGGGTAGCGTAGCGACGCTTATAAATCTCCTCACCATCCGAAAAAGACTTTCCTTTTTAATGAGCGCCTTGAGCATAAGTTATGTTCTCTTTATTATCCGCGGACAAGTTCTCGATTGGTACATCATTCCACTCATACCCCTGTTTAGCATATCTGTGGCCGCATTGTTCGCACGTGCATTTCAGTATTTTCAAAAACCCACTCTGCTCTATCGGCTGGGCACGGTCACTGCTGTGTTCATCGGTATTGCCTTGATATCAGAACTATGGACTCGCCGCTACATTTTTACCTTGCCCCAAACAGCCAACGAACGCCTGGCCGTCACCTGGGTGAAAAAACAGCTCCCGACCAATCGTCAACTACTCATTGATAATTATGCCTTCGTGGATCTGAATCCTGGTCTCTCTGACATCACGAAAGCGCGGGCTCATTATTACTGGAAAGTAGATACCGACCCAATGATTAAGGATCAAGTCTTCAAGAATAACTGGCAATCAATTGATTATCTCCTCTTTACACCAGCGTTAACACGATATATCTATGGAAATAACCTGGCACTAGTTAAGGAAGCCTACGAAAAATCACACGTCATTAAACGGTTCAATAACCATAATATCCTAAACGAAGGCTATCCCGTAGAAATTCGCGAAGTCCACAATGATCGGAGTTCGCTCAAAACCAGCTGGTCTTGGTACAAAGAACATTACATTACGAGCGAAGGCCGCGTATTTGACCACTCCCTCCCCAATGGGACTACATCCGAAGGCCAATCCTACGCCATGCTTCGCTCTGTTTGGGATGGCGACCAGGAAACATTTGATCGAGTCTGGCAATGGACAAACCATAACCTGAAGCTTCCAGAATCGAATCTTTTTGCCTGGCTCTACAATGCCGATTACACGACCGCCGCCGATGCCGACCTTGACATCGCTCTGTCGCTTTTATTTGCCTACAAAAAATGGCACCATCCCGAATACCTATCATCGGCTAATATGATCATGAATGATATCTGGACGCACGAGGTGGTGCCAGTCAATGGCCGTTATTATCTGGCATCGAGCGCGAATTCCCTTCGCTCGTCAGGCTATCTATTGAACCCATCATATTTCTCCCCAGCCACCTACCGTATTTTTGCCCAAGTTGATCCTGCCCATGACTGGCAGAAATTGGCGACTCATACCTATGAAACAATCGCCGCCCTGCCCCGTCTTCCACCCAACTGGGTCATCGTGAAACCGGATGGCACGTTTGATTCTTCCATACCCTACACCAGTACCGAAGCTGATTATCATGGGTATGATGCGTTTCGGCTCTATTGGCGAGTTGCGCTCGATGCGACGTGGTTCAAAACCGATGAGGCTATCAAGTATCTTGGTGACATTGCGCCATTCTTTGCCAAAGAGTGGCAGACGCATCGCCGCATTCGTGCCATCTATACAACTGGCGGATCCGCAGTAGTCCCCTACGATGACTTAAGCACATACACCGGAGCATTATCGGTATTTTTCGTCACTCACCCGGAACTAGCGATTGATCTCTATAGCGAAAAATTCTGGCCAGAGTTCAAAGATGGTCACTGGGGCGAACCAACCAAATACTACAATCAAAACTGGGGCTGGTTTGCGACTGCTCTGTATGCCAACAACACGCCGAATTTATGGAGTGAAGATACGTTAGCGAAAGAGTACCATCGTTGATACGCTCATCGGTGGCAAGGTGCGGACGATTGTATTCCCATTGACAATCTGGCTGCCAGAACTAACCGGAATGGCGCTAACACTCGTAAGCTCATAAATACTGGCGCGGCCAAATGAAGTTGGATGGTTAATCTGAATCGTCACCGGCTGGGGTTCATTGGTTTTATTGATCGCGACCAGTGTCATGCGATTTTGATCCTGACTATGAAGACTCGCGTACAGAGAGGTTTTTTCATTGTTACTGGTTACTGCCGACACACTGATATCGCCGAATGTGCCCTCCTGCCCGTCAAAGCTGCGATACATGGCAAATGCACCATAGATAAATCGATCATCAGTATTGCCAATATGCCACAGGTTGGCGGCAAAGACGTCTTCTCGGCCAAAAATTCCCAACACATCCGCCTGCGCAATCGCTCCGGAAATATGGTTCCCCCCGCCATAGTAATACTCAGATACCGCCAGTTTTGTGCCTGGATATGATTCTTGAATCCGACGTTTTAGTGTTGGCAAAAGCGCAATGGGACCGGCGTTATCGGCGATCCAGCTTTGCTCCCGATAATTGGCATCCCATAGTGAACGTGGCGCCTGAATACGGGCATAGGCAATATCTGGCCCGCTATCATCCTCAATAATCCTTCGTCCGCCGCCTTGCGCTTCCGGGTACCAATGGATATCAAGCACATCGAGGAGTCTGCGTCCTGCCGAGCGTTCGGCTCCTGCCATTTGCTCCAAATACCAACGGATAAAATTTCTTCCTCCGGCGTCAGAAGCGTTTTGTAATGTCTCGAAGCCTTGCCAGCCGTAATTGGCAGCGCCAAAGATAAGCCCACTTGGATTGACCGCCTTAATCGCGCGCGCAAAATCAATCGACGCTTCGGCTAGTTGCGTGTAGGTGACTGGTGAACTCTGAATCCGCGGATGCGTGCCTGACCACAAATCCGGCTCGTTGTCCAGAGAGTAGAAGATCTTTTTTGTTGCATCGGCTACAGCGTAAGGAAACTGTTTCTCGAGTGTGGAGACGAACTCATCTTGATAGACAACACCATCGTTTTGATCAGGCGCTGAACTGAAAGAACTGCCCTTCTGCGGTAGAGTTCGTTCGAATCTCGTATTCAAATAATCAGGAGAATGGGTGACATCGCCGTCGCCGCGTTTATCCTCGGCCACATAGCCTTGAATCGGCACGGTCACAAGCGCGGCGGCATCAGCGTTGTGAGCAATCCGAATCCGATCAATCACCGCCCCGGCTGGCGTATCGCCGCCGCCAAGGTACCCGTCATTTTGCTGCTGCCAATCACTACCAGCATTCGAGGCATTATTTTCCCAATTATACGTGGTCAAACGGTTGCCACCGAATCGAGCAAGCGTTAGATTTCGACTTTCCCCATCCCAAGAATTGGGGTCGCCTTGAAAGTTTGTGCCGTAGATAAAAGGTGAGATGGGGTGAGTATTGACATTGCTCACTGTCATTTGGATGCCTGATGAAGGTGGCTGTGGAGTTGGTTGGGTGGTAATTACCGGGGTAGTCGAAAGAGAGTCCACCGGCGTGTCTACAGAGGCTGAGACCCCACCCTGACCCTCCCCTACGAGGGGAGGGATCGCAGTGGTACTAACCTCACTTTGAGGATTAACGTCCACAAAAATCGACACTGATTTCTCGCCAATTTGTTTCCAGTTCGTATCGGTAACAATAAAGTTAATAGTATACGGACCATTGCTCCGCCAATTCCAGTCACTCACATCCACCCAAGATTCTTTGTGCGGACCATCCGTGGTTTTGGTTTCCATGGTGTTCCACTGTCCGCCATCAACCTGCCAAAACATATGATAGTCATGAATAGAACGACTCTCTGCTACTGCTTTAAACGGTTGTGCACCCTCTAGCGACAACCCATCGGTTGGCCACCAGATTTGGACAGACGGATTTATGTTGGTTTTGTCTTGAACATCAAACGACACTACCTCTTGCCACCAGGATGCATTGCTTGACCAGCTCCCCGTAAAAACACCCCCACGCACGACATAACGGCCGGTGGTCAGCGGGGTCCATGAGATTTGATAGGTTTTGTTCTCGTAATTTCCCAAATTTTGATGCTCAAAAAATTGTTGATGAACTTTTTGATTCGCACTGTCATAGATCTCGAGGTCAACGATCATGTCAGCCAGACTCCCTACAGTATTCATAATCTGGACGCTCACCCCTAGCGGCTCCCCAACTATGCCAGTGGATCCACCCGCGTTCGCTTCCGCGCAGATATTTCCTGATTGCACGGTACAGGCGGCTCCCCGTGATGTGACTGGCACAAATACACTCATGAGTGCCACGACCGTGAACCAAACCGCTCCCCTGAATCTTTTTGTTTGTGTTTGTGTCATAGACTATTTATGAGCTTATGAGTTAAGGAGAGACCAGTATACCAATTGTCAAGACTGCGTCAATGCTACTTACTTGCGAAGGAATGTCCAGTGCTCGCAACCCAGCAGAAAAAAATGATCTAATACAAAAATACCCTCTTGAAAGGGATACTTATGGGGTAAATTTTTTTAAAAAAAATATCCGCCTTAGACTGGCGGATACTTCCTGCCGGTTTGCTGCAGCGCACGCACAATTGCCAAAAGAATAACCGAACCAATAATCGCGACAATTAAACTATAGATATTAAATCCAGTTACCCCTGCTTGACCAAAAACGTTCATAACCCACCCACCCAAAAGCGCGCCCACAATACCGACCACGATATTAAGCAGTGACCCCTGTTCTTCGTCTGTTTGCATAATCATGGAAGCAATCCAACCGACCAAAGCGCCAAAAATGACCCAAAGAATAATACCCATATTATTCAATTAAATATACTTATATACAACACTTTCGACCTTTATATTTAGTATACGCCCTTTCTACCCAATGACAAGTGGAAAAGGTCATTTTACAGAGGCTCTATTGTGCCAGTGGCTGAAGTAAGAGCACCAAAGATAAACCGAAGAATTGAATATGACATGAAGATAATGATGAGCCCAATGAGTGCGTTGCCAAAGGTTCTTTTTGCCTGACTCGTCTTCTCTTCTTTTCCGCCTGAGGTAAGCCACAAAAGCCCGCCATACAAAACCATCAGAAGAAAAATAACGCCCAAAAAACCCAAGGCTCCATCAATCACCCGGACGGCAATAACTCGAATATCCTCATTGCCCAAGATAATTTGATCTTCAATGGTCTCAAGGCCGTAAGAAGTGGGCGAGACAGTAGAGGTACTCGCTGGCAAAGATGGCAATAGTTGAGGGTCTGTCGATGTTGAGATAGACATAAAAAATCATTCCCCTGATAAAAACCGCTTGTATAGAGCGGTTTTTATCTTCGCTTGTGTGGATCCAAGTTTGTCCTCCTTCTGATTATTTTCACCCTCCTTGCCCCTGAGAGGTATGAGGATGCCTCTCAAAGAAAAAGAACGAATACATTTTTTACCTACTTTTTATCGAAAATATCATACTGTAATATATATTATACAGTAATAAAAACATAAGTCAATACTTTTATGTTAATAAGATGTTCATAAACTCGCAAAATACTTTGATTAAGCAAAATTTATTGTGGATAACAATACATTTTATATTTAAAAAATATTACTTTATTGACAAAAAATGTATTTACTATAAAATATAGATATAATCCGAACTCATACAGGGTTTCTGTCATTGCGAGGAGTCGATACGACGAAGCCCGTCCGACCGAGCCATCCGGGCGGGCAATCTTTCAATCGTACGAGATTGCTTCCCCGCCACCGGGCGGGTCGCAATGACAGAAGAAAAGCAATGGCAAAAAACAAATAAATCGATAACCCTATACGATTTGTCCTTGACACAGTTACCAAAAACCATCTTTATTCTTGGCCCAACCGCCAGTGGCAAAACTGTTTGGGGCTTAGATTTGGCCAAAAGATTCAATGGTGTCATTATTTCAGCCGATTCGCGCCAGGTCTACAAAAAAATGGATATTGGCACAGCCAAACCCAAGGGTAAATGGCAAGGGAAAGGGGAAAAACGAGCCTATTATGTGAATAATCTCCCCCACTATCTCATGGACTTCCTTGATCCGGGAGAGATCTTTACCGCGGCTGAATTTCGGGACTCTGCTCTAAATATTATTCAAACAACGGAACAAAACCGTCTCATCCCCTTTGTTGTCGGCGGCACCGGACTGTATATATCCGCCTTGGCAGATAATTGGCTTATTCCTCGAGTGCCGCCGAATAAAAAACTCCGGCAAAGTTTGGAAGAAAAAACCCATGATGAATTGATCCACCTACTCTCACTCCTTGATCCGCGCGGTGTATCAGTAGTGGACGAGAAAAACAAACGCCGCCTTATTCGCGCCTTGGAGGTAAGTATTTTAAGCGGAATTCCTTTTTCCAAACAGCGAGTAAAGGGAGAAAGAGTGTTGGACCCGCTTATGATCGGCATCCACACCCCCCGGGAAAAACTCTATGAACGGATTGATGAACGAATTGAAACCATGATCGAAGAGGGACTCCTCAATGAGGCTAAACAGCTCTTGAAACAAAAATATGGCTGGCAGCTCCCCAGCATGAATAGCATTGGCTACAAACAGCTCAAAAAATACCTGGCTGGACAAATGTCATTGGAGCAAGCGATCGGGAAACTCAAAACAGACACGCGGCATTTTGCCAAACACCAGCTCACCTGGTTCCGCCGATACGACGATATTCATTGGTGCAAAACGATTCGAGAAGCCGAAACGCTTATCAGTAATTTTCTATCGAGTAAAAAAAGATAGGCCATTCATTACCCTTCTGCTATTTCCACGCTCTTTACCACTGTTGGTGTCACGGGCTTTGAAACCTCGCCAAACGCATTCGGTTCCACTTGACTGTCGGCGATTTTGTCAACCGCCTCCATCCCCGCTGTCACACGCCCAAAGATTATATAATCTTTGGGCAGTGGATAATCGGTAAGCATGATAAAAAATTGACTGCCATTCGTGTTCGGCCCGGCATTTGCCATGGCGACATTGCCGCGCGCGTATTCACCTGTAAACGGCTCATCGTCAAAGCGATACCCCGGCCCGCCGCTACCGTTCCCTTCCGGGTCGCCGCCCTGGATCATAAAGCCCTTGATCACGCGATGAAAAATGGTGTCATTGTAAAAATCTTTGCGCGCGAGATCAACAAAATTTTTGACTGTGTTTGGCGTTTCACCCTTGTTAAGGGTAATAGTGATATCGCCTTTGTCAGTGTGAAGAACGGCGGTGTATTGTTTGCTGGCGTCGAAAGACATAATGGTTGGTTTAGAAGGACGTGGAGTATTTCCACATCCCGAAATGAGTACAATGATTAGAAGAATAAAGGGGGAAATTTTATGCATATGACTTGGTTAAATAGAGGTTAATTTTTTATTTGACTCAGTTGGTGACAAATAATTCCCTTTACTAACGACTCGCTTGCCGGTCTGTGCCTCCAATTGCTGACGTGCATTGCCGGAAATTTTACCGCCTTTACGCGCCGCCGCTTCATTGGGGTTGTAGCCCTCTGACTTTTTCGTTTCGGCGATTTGTCGAGTAGACAGTTCTGCCAGGGCAGTAAAAATCAATTCGGCTTCGCTCATGTGATCGCGAAGATTATGCGTTTTTAAATTTTTCAAATTCTTATGCTCTTTGACCGACAGTCCGCTCCATTCTTCGTGAATAACGTTGGTCAACTTGGCAAATTCCTCGCCTTTCTCGACCCCGTGATCGGCCCAATAATCCGTTAGCTTGTTTCTCGTTTCTATGCTCAACATTCTCTGCTCGATCCATT
>JBBTRO010000099.1:0-13746 GCA_038065155.1 Patescibacteria group bacterium | reverse complement strand
AGGAATCTCGACTCCATCCCGGATCACCTCGGGGATTACCTGATCCTGTTCAGGAGAGAGCAGGGTAGCAAGACGCGCGAATTCAAGGTGGCAGAAGACCGAGTCATCTGGCGACCGGAGGTGGCCTCGAGCAGCTCCCCTTTCGCCGGTAACGACGCGGCCGAGCTGGCCAACAGCATCGGCAACATCGGCCATCTGAGCGGGCAGCAGAGCGGACAGCTCCAAAAAGCGTTGCTCTCGGCGTTCCCTTCAAACGGAGTGCTGAGGGAAATGGTCAGCGTCGCGCTTGACCAGAGGCTGGATGAGATCGCCGGAGGCGGGAACCTCTCGGATATCGTCTTCAATCTCATCGTCTGGGCACAGGCCCGAGGTAAGGTCTCGGACCTTTTGATGGGGGCAGTGAAACAAAATCCCGGAAACCCGAAGCTTCGGGATTTCGCCACCAGCTTCCAGAAATGAGCCGATTTTTTCCTCTCCAACATGCGCTCTCCCATTTCATCAAGGGATTGAGCGCCATCCGCCCGCTGCCAAGAGCGCGGGCAAATTCACAGGAGAAAGTACCGGCGATCGTTCGAGCACAGGATGTGCTGAATGATCGCCGGCTTTTTGTTTTTGGCCAATCTATTGATCAGCCCAAGAAAAATTCTCGTACACCCAATCCGCCAAATCCCGCGCTTCGATAAACCTGGCTTCGTGACTATCGGCACCCAAAACGACAATATACAAAACATGGCCAGCCTCATCCCCCGTTTGTACCGCCACGCTATAGCCGGCGGCTCCCGTATAGCCAGTCTTGCCACCAAGCACTTCAAATTCATGCGGAATCCAGCCAAGCATTAGCCAGTTGGTATTCCACAGATGGTGTCTTTTATCCCTCTCGACTGAGTAAATCTCGTATTCAGGCGTCAGAACTGCTTCCCGAATGGCTGGCCGCGATAGCGCTTCCCGAAGTAACAGGGCAACATCAGACGCCGTTGACACATTGCCCCCGTCAAGACCCGTCGGCTCGACAAAAACCGAATCTGCCATGCCTAATTCTTGAGCCTTGGCATTCATGCGAACCACAAAATCTACCCGTGAGCCGCCCCATGCATCAACTAGGGTAAGAATCGCTTTGTTGGAAGATCCAATGAGTGCCGTGTGCCACAAATCTCCAATGGTGTAGGTATCAAGCGCGTACATATGCGTGTCCTCGATTTCATCGGCGACGACTGACGTAGTCGCGACCCAATTCAGGGGCGTATCAAGCAGGACTAGTGCACTCATTAATTTGGTAATACTGGCCACCGGCCGCAATACATACGGATTATTGCCAAATAAAATTGCGCCTGAAACATGATCCTTTACGATCGCCGACTCAGCCGCAATGACTGGCGGGGTTGAACTGCCTACCTGGGTGGGAATCGGTGGGGCGGGTGGCACGACTATCGGCGGGGGCTCGACAATATCACCGCCACGACGAAATTCCTCGAATACCATTCCCAAAGAAATCGGCGGCGGCTGGTTTGCAAAATACTCTGTCCAAGCGACTCTAGAGCCGGCAAACACCAAAACGGTAAGCAAAAAAAGCCGATGCCAAAAACGGCGGCGGCGAATCCAATGGGGATGAATGATGAAGTTGATGAACATAATCACCTGAGCACTTTATCACCTGAGCACCTGAGCACTTCAACACGATAGTGCTAAGGTGCTGGGGTGCTAAGGTGCTGGGGTGCTAAGGTAGCTTCAACATGCTCATGCGCATGCAACGCCCCATACTCCGGCAACTCGGTAACGCTATCAACCCCCAAATGCCGCAGAGCCTCAAACGAAAGGGCATATCGAGGCAGAATACTCGCTGGATCCTCACGCTCTTCGACGAGACCGCGAACCAAAAGATTCCGCAAAATCAGCGCGCAGTTGACGCCGCGAATTTGTTCCAGTTCAGGGCGAGTGATCGGCCCGCGGTACGCAATGACGGTCAGGGTTTCGAGCTGGGCTTTGGTCAACTCTTCCGTGACCTCGCGTTTGATAAACTGATCAATCACTTCAGTATGAGCAGGATTCGTGGCCATTTGGATTTCATCATCAATCGCCAGGATATGGATCCCGGACTGTTCGTGGTTGTATTTCGATTTCAAATCCTCGACCGCCGCCGCAACCTCGGCCTCACTCTCGCCGAGCGCTTTGGCAATCGTTTTGAAAGACAGAGGCTTTGAGGCGACAAAGAGGATGGATTCGATTTGAGATTGAAGATCCATAAAATTGTAGAATTTGGAATCTCGAATTTGCCTGCCTGCCGGCAAGCAGGGAATTTGGAAATCGCGTTAACACTCTAGATTCTAAATTCTTTCAACAAGTATATCCCCAAACCCCTCACCTTGTTTCAACGCCACAATTTTCTGTTTTACAAGTTCCAATATTGCCAAAAAACTTACAATCACTTCCGTCTTATTTTTGGCATCACTGAGAAGGGTATGAAAATTCACTTCTCGTGCTCGAGACAGAATGGCACGAATCTGATCAATTTTTTGCTTCAGTGACACCGCCTTATCAATACTGGTCTGTGGCAGTGGACTCTGCGGTGTGAGACGCGTAACTAATTGTAACATGGCAGAACGCAGTGTCTCAAGGCTCACGTTGGTCGGAGGCACAAATGACAAAGGTTTGCGCGCCGGCTCGATTCGAAACACGCTTTTCTCATCCGATTGCCACAATCGATTAAATTTTTTACTGGCATCAACAAATATTTTGTACAAACGCAGTTGATCTTCGAGCGACGGACCCTCGTCTTCAACCGGAGCGAATTGCGGCAAAAGCTGGCGCGATTTTAGGAGCAGTAGCCGCGCCGCGACCACCAGAAAATCTGCCAACTCATCGGCCCGACGTTCTTCCAGATTATCCAAGTAGC
Source organism: Patescibacteria group bacterium (assembly GCA_038065155.1). GTDB lineage: Bacteria > Patescibacteriota > Patescibacteriia > Magasanikbacterales > UBA922 > JAHFIC01. The sequence continues at coordinate 10,856 of JBBTRO010000099.1, read as the reverse complement.
GCAAAAATTGCTCGGTCACCTGGGATAGCGCAATGTCGCTAACCGTCAATTTTTCCTCTTGAATAAGTGAGAGAAGTAGATCGAGGGGGCCAGAAAATTTTTCTGTAGCAATAGTAACTGGCATGAATGAAAAAATTCAAATTTTGACATTTGAAATTAAGATTTTGGATTTGGCCAAACCATTATACACGCTAGTCTTCTTTTATCCGAATATGCAGTTCGTGTAACTGCCGATCATCTACTTCCGATGGGCTCCCCATCATCGGCTCTTCGGCTTTTTGATTTTTTGGGAAGGCGACCACCGCACGGATATTCTTTTCATCAGTGAAAAGCATGACCAGCCGCTCAATGCCCGGCGCGAAGCCGCAGGTGGGTGGAGCGCCAAATTCAAATGACCGAAGCATTTGACCAAATTTTCTGTCAACATCATCTTTGCTATAGCCAACAATGGCAAAGGCCTTATACATGATTTCCGGATCATAATTGCGCATCGCGCCAGAACACAATTCCAAACCATTCGCAATAATGTCGTATTGGTACGCCAGAATTTGCAGAGGATCCTTTTCCTCAAGCGCTTTCATCCCCCCTTGGGGCATGGAAAATGGGTTATGTCCAAAATCAAGTTTGTTGTTTTGTTCACTCCATTCATAAAACGGAAAATCAACAATCCACGCCCAAGCAATCACATTCGAATTCGCCAATTTCATTTTTTCGCCAACCAGACTCCGAACCGCGCCCAGCGCTTTGCACGATACTTCCCATGTGTCTGCCACAAAGAAAATAATACTATCTCGAAGTCGACCGTCACCTTCCTCCCCTCGTAGGGGAGGATTGAGGTGGGGTTGATCGTTTGCAAGAAGATCTTTGAGTTGTTGTAATTGATCTTCGCTAAAAAACTTCACGATCGTCCCTTCAAATTTCCCATCCACAAATTTCATCCATGCCAGGCCTTTGGCCTTGGCTCGTTTGGCAACGTCAGTAAACTCTTCATCAATTTCTTTGCGCGAAAAGGCTGATCCGCCGGGAACAACCAGAGCGCGAACTGAGCTAGCTTCTTTAAACACTTTAAAATCAGTAGTGTTCACCCACACTGTCACATCCCGAATTTCCAAACCAAAGCGCAAGTCTGGCTTGTCCGATCCATAGCGCTCCAAGGCTTCCCGAAATGGAATTCGTGGAAAAGGTTTTTGCTGAACCTTCTTACCCGCCACTTTTTCTGTAAGTTCAATAAAGAGCGGCTCCATGAGTTCAAAAAATTCATCTGGCTCCATAAAACTCACTTCGGTATCGAGCTGATAAAATTCAGGGCCCCGATCGGCGCGCGGATCTTCGTCGCGCAGGCACGGCGCAATCTGGTAATACCGATCAAAACCAGCCACCATGAGAAGCTGTTTGTATTGCTGGGGCGCTTGCGGCAGGGCATAAAATTGGCCCGGATGAAGCCGGGAAGGCACCAAAAAGTCGCGCGCGCCCTCGGGCGAGGAGACGGTGAGAATTGGGGTCGCGATGTCAACAAAGTTGCGCGTTTCCATGTAATCACGAATGTAGCGGATCATGGTGGCGCGAAATAAAATGTTGTTTTTCAATTTCTCGCGGCGCAATTCCAAAAAACGATATTTAAGACGGAGTTCTTCATCTTCCTCTTCCTTGCGGGCGTCGAATATTTCAAACGGCAAGGGTTTGGCTTTGCTTAAAATCTCTCCATTCTTAACCTTAATCTCGATCTCGCCGGTCGCCAGCTCTTTGTTTACCGCATTCTTGTCACGGGCGACAACTTCTCCTTGCACTTTAATAACAAATTCGTATTTAAGCGTTTCGGCCAATGAAAAATTCTCACATGTCTCTGGATGAAACACAATCTGCGTCAGTCCATACCGATCCCGAAGATCAACAAAAATCACGCCGCCAAGATCGCGGCGTTTGTGCACCCAGCCGGAAAGCATTACTGACTTGCCAGCTTCTTTCTTGGTTAATTCACCACAGGTATGCGTCCTATACATATGTGATACATGATACATGATACATGAGAAATCGCAAGTCTAAAATTGACTAAAATCTCCTATAGGCTATGATATAAATAAGGAGGCTAGGAGGAACGGTAAACATGAAGCGAGTTAGGACGAAGCACGAGGAGCTTTACGAAGATATGAAGGATAAGCTTCTTCGTGAGATTCGAGCGTACCGAAGAAAACCAGATGCGAAAACCCAGCGTTTCATCGTTGACATGCTCCACGCCCTTGGCGATTGGGTGGAAGACCGGAATTACCACCGGATCAAACAGGACTACGCCCGCTTTCTCGATAAAGCGTGGCGAAAGCTCTTTGATCTTGAAGATGATAGATTGCCAAACTAAGGGCGAGGAGGCGGGCGATGAGTCAGCTGGCAGGTAACCCCGCCGAACTTTTGAATGTTCGCGCGGGGTTTACTTTATTTTTTTCTAAGCCTAGCTACAAAAAAACCTTCAATTTCGCTGGTAGGAAAAATTCGAATGGCCTTTTGCACGCCGGGGTGCAAGGCCTTTCCTTTCCAGACTTTCAGTGGCGGCATGGTTTTTAAACCTGACAGCAAAGACGCAACATCTTCCGTTTCGACATCGTCGTATCTCTCGAGCAGTCGCGAAATCTGCACTTCGTTCTCCTCGGGCGCAAAGGTGCAGGTGGAATAGACCAGTGTACCGCCAGGCTTCAGTGCATGCCAGGCAGAAAACAAGAGCTTGCGCTGTTTGTAGGCCATGTCTTTTATTTTCTTTTCGCTCCAATAGCCATAAGTCTTAGGATCGCCCGCAATAAACCGCGCTTCGGCAGAACATGGCGCATCGAGCAGAATTTTGTCAAAATAATTAGGGTATTCACCGCACAGATGCGAGCCGTCTTCCATGCGAAGCGTCAAAAATCTCCCTCCCCTCGTAGGGGAGGGTTGGGGTAGGGTCTCAGCCTGTCTCGAAGACTCAAAAGTCACTCTTTCATTTTCATCTACTCCTAGAAATTCCATATTATGCTTCAACTTGAAAAATCTTACTTTATTATTATCATTGGCAATCAATTCACCCGCCTTCGCTAAAGCTTCGGCGGGCAAGCCTTCTCTGTGCATCAAAGCGGCGATCTGACTCGTCTTGCTCCCCGGCGCCGCCGTCAAATCAAGCACGGTCTCTCCTGGTTTGGGACCCAACACCAACGGCGGCACCATACTGGCCAAACTTTGGATATAAATCTTTCCTTCGGTATAAATCGGCAATTCCATGAGCTCCCGCTTTGATTTATTCTGTAAAATAAACGCATCAGAATACCAAGGTACGTTTCTCACTTTAAAACCGTTCTCGCGTAAAATCTCACTCACAAAGTGCTCAGGTGCTTGAGTGCCTGCCTGCCGGTAGGCAAGGCTCAGGTGCTTGAGTGGATTGACGCGAAACGTCGTCGGCCGCTGGGTAAATGTCTTCTCAATTTGAGAAAATAAAGACTGCCCGACAATATCGCCCAATCTGTCGAGAAATTGATTTGGTAGCTTATTAGTCGGCATATACATCCTTGCGATGCCCAACTGCCGTAATAGTGATCATTTTTTTATTTTCATCAATAGCCGCTATGACACGATAGTCCCCGATACGAAAACGAATATCACCCGCTGCACTACCATGAAGCGGTTTTGCATGGAAAAATGGATTGGGTTGCGCAAAGAGCCAACGAAGTTTTTTTAAAATCCTTTTTCTTATAATCGAATCAAGATGCAAAATATCATCCTCTGCTTCAGGACATATTATCCACTTATATGCCATACTTCCGAAAAACTTCGACTAGCGGCCGGCCGGAGAGCGCCCCACTTTTCATCGATCGCCGTGCCCGTCGCGTCCGTGCTCGAAGACGCTTGCTTCGAGAGGCCTCAAAGTTTTCCATAAGCTCCTCAAGTTCTTCATTGGAGAAAAAGACACCGATCGTCTTGCTGCCTCGGATCACTCGGGTCACCTGCCGTAACGTTTTAGAAGGATTACGCTGGATCTCGCGAATGGAGGCAAATCGTTCCTTGATAAGAAACGGCAGTATGCTCATAAGGTGTATGCAAGTAAATATGTACGTACAAATTATAACCTTGTACTCGCTGTTTGTCAAGGTGCTTACGGACAGATACTTACGGCCTCAGTCGAGTAATGGTGCGCGGAAACGGGATGCACTCGCGCACATGTTCAACGCCGGAAATCCAACGCACCATGCGCTCTAGGCCCATGCCAAAGCCGGAGTGGGGCACTGCCCCATAACGACGAGTGTCGAGATACCATTGATATTCGGCTTCAGGCAAGCCTTCGTGGCGAATCCGTTCCAAAAGTATGTCAATATTTTCCTCGCGCTGTGATCCGCCGATAATTTCCCCTGCCCCTTCGGTCGCGATGAGATCGGCGTTGAGTACCCGCTCGGGATTGTCAGCGGCTACTTTCATATAAAACGATTTGATCGCCTTTGGCCATTTCTCGATAAAGATCGGTACCTCACTATCTTTCGTAAGTATGGCTTCATCATCATTGCCTAAATCTTCGCCGTGTTTGATGTCTGATCCCAAACGGTTGAGAAGTGGAATCGTTTCGTCGTACGTCAAACGGGTAAATGGTTTTCCCACCACTTTTTTGAGAGGTTCGATATTTCTTTCCAAAATAGCAAGTTCAACAGCACACTCGTCCAAACATTTCTTCATAATAAATTTCACCAGTCCTTCCTGGATGCGCAAGTTGGCGTCGTGTTCCACAAAGGCGGCCTCGGCATCCATCATCCAGAATTCGGACAAGTGTCGTTTCGTCTTGCTTTTTTCCGCGCGAAAAACCGGGCCAAAATCATAACAGCGGCCGACCGAAGCGATCGCCGCTTCGATATAAAGTTGTCCGGATTGAGAAAGGTACGCCGTACCTTCATCGAAAAATTCTACGGGAAAAAGTGTGGTGGTACCCTCGCAGGCATTGGGCGTAAAAATTGGCGAATCGGTACGGACAAAATTTTCGTTATGCAAATACTCTCCCATTGCCCGCTGAATCGTGTCGCGAATCCGTAGGATTGCCCACTGGCGTTTGGATCGGAGCCACAGATGCCGATAATCCATGAGGAAGTCCGGACCGTGTTCTTTTTTTGCAATTGGGTATTCTTCAGCGCGTTGTACAAGCTCCAAATCTTTCACTTGCAATTCAAAGACGCCTGCCTGCTTTGGGTGCTTTGACACCGTACCAGTCACAATCACCGATGACTCTTGTGTAACTTTCTCCACCGCCGCCCAGGTTTCGGCCGAGACATTTTGTTTGGCAACCACGGCCTGAATAAATCCCGACCCATCGCGAATTTCCAGAAACGCGATCGAACCGCTCGAGCGAATATTATTCACCCAGCCTTTGAGAGTGATTTCCTGTCCAACCTTCTCCGCAATAGGTTTAATAAATACCTGCATATCAAGTACACAATAATTGCTTACAAACTTACAAGCTTACAAACTATATCACAACTTGACTTTCGGTCAAAGTTGTGATACGCTTCATGGCTGGATTTGGGCCTAAACTTAGCAAAGTTTTGGTCCTATCCGCCTCCGCTCTTAGGATGAGAGTGGGGTTTGTTTATAGGAAAACGTACGAAAAAACCACGCAAATGTGGTTGAGAGGTTGGTAGGTAAATGATCAGCGGTCAAACTTTTCTCGGTGCGTTCGGAGCCGCCTTGTTGGTGATCATCGTCATCCTCCCGTTCGATCGGGAGCTCAAAAAAGTCAAGTCGGAGCTCGTCGCCACGGATACCGAGCTCCAAACCTGCGAACAGCGGACGGGTCAGATGATGGTCGAGCTGGACGCGCTCTACGCCGATGCCACGCTCGACAATCCAGAGAGCGTGGCCGTGGATACGGAGGCGCTTCTGCGGTTCGAGGGCAACGGCTGTGTGGCCGTACTCGTAAGTGAAGGACTGGATCGCCCGAGAATGCTGTTCTTCATGGTCATCGGCGGTGGCACTTTCGATCCCCGAGGGGAAGTCGGCAAGGCCTTCTACATCCGCTCTCTCGATGAAGGGAAGCCGGAGGAAGTGCCCGAAATAACCTACCGTGGCACTCCACGCGTCATCAAGCTGGAAGAAAAAAAATCCTTCGGCTGCCGCTCCCTGCGGCGGCACATGTGTGACTTGGATCCGAACCGCTTCCCCGGCCTCGAGCTTGACCTCTGCCCGCCGCAGTGAAAAAGGAATGGCGAAAGCATGAAACGCTTCATGGCTGTCATCATCTGGGCACAGGAAAACGGCGTGGACGAGATGATCGACTACGCCACGATCACGGCGCTAGCCGGGGCCACGGCGGCGACCGTCGTCGCCGCGATCCTCATGATCTGAACCAAGCGTCCCGCCACGGCGGGACAATGAAAGGAACGTCTTGAAAAAAAACATCGGAATCGTCGCCCTCCTCACCCTTGCGGCCGCCGGCTGTGCGGGACAGACCCCGGTATCGCCCCGAGACGAGGCCATCCGGGAGATCAACGCCGAAATCGTCCGCGACGGGATGAGCTCCGTCGCGGAGCCGATCAAAGACTGCTTCAACCTCAAGACCGTCGGCACCGGCTGGGCGTCGATCCGCCTCCCAAACACGAAACAGACTATCAAAGTCAAGGTGGAGGCAGGAAAGCCTTACATCCCGATCTGCTTCGCCCTGAGGGAAGATGAAGCGATCGAACTCCTCACCGCATGCGTAAGCACGGACATGATGGTCCGTATGATCCACTCAGGTGGGAAGGTACTGGAGATGGAGAGCGCCTCAAAGACAAAGCCCTTCCAAGTCTTCAGCGGGGAAGTCTGCCGAGAGGAGGACATTCCGAGCAATGGCGGGGCTCGACCGGCCACGTCCACAACCACGGCGTGGGAAACGATCTAGCCCGCCAAGGCGGGCGGAGGCGCTGGCGAACAACAGGGGGAGACGGCGCGACGATGATTCGATCGATCTCGCGCGCCGCTCTCCCCGCCTGAATATTGTTCTCATTGCTTCATGAGCACAGTTGAAGGAAAAGAATTTATGGAAAAAATATAAAAAATAAAAACTCCCTCCCCTCGTAGGGGAGGGCTGGGGTAGGGTCTCATGGACTGGACCATCAAGTTCGATAACCAAACGTAACTCGTGACAATAAAAGTCAACAATAAATGAATCAATACTCACTTGGCGTCTGAATCTGCAGCCAAGTTTACTGCCATTGCGAATTTCGTACCAAAAAACTTGTTCGGCTTTGTTTGGATTTAAACGCAAGTGACGGCGATTGGCTTTTGTGACTTCGTCGGGGATATAGCGATCTCGTTTCATACGTTCTCTTCATTACCAGCGTTGAGACCCTACCCTGACCCTCCCCTACGAGGGGAGGGAATGTTTTTTATCTATTTTTTACGTCTCACAAAATCTCACTTTCCTGCTCTTCCACTATTTCCCTCTTCGGCAACACATACACATCATAATTGTATTCATCAGAACAAACAAACTCAGCCTCGCGTTTGAGAATCGCTTCCATTGGCCGACAGTCGCGACAACCCCCCTTCGCTGAAGCTACGGGGGGCAGGCCCCCTTCTTTTTCTGGGCACACAAACCGCTCGAGTTTGCGCGCCAGTTGCATGTCACGCGCAATTTTCAAAAGTTTCGTTTCTGCATCTTCCAGCGCTGGCAAAGATTGTTCAGCTAAAGTGTCACTCTGACCCAAATACCAATAGCTCGCTCGGCTCACCTTGCGTTCTTGGCAACGATGAACCAAGAGATGATAAATCGGCAGCTGAAGCGAACCTTCGGACTCCTGATTTTTGCCAGTTTTAAAATCAATAATATGCACGCTGTCTGACTCGGGCAGATATTCCAGCCAGTCAATTTTACCGCAGAGAATTATGTTATCTTCTTCGGAGAGCCAAAAATACGGCAAGTCTTTTTTTATTTTTACTGCCAGACCAGCGATAGGGCCGGGATTTTTTTCCACACGCTTGAGCATCTCCATGCCGCGCGTTTTGTAACTATATTCAGTATCAACATCAAAAAATCCGCCCCGTTTGCCACTCACCTTCTCCCAGACTCGCTCGAACTTGGCCACCAGCGGATCAAAAAATCGTTTGTCTTTGGGCAAGACCGAAAGCGACTCCAAGACTTCATGGACACTCGAACCAAGCGCGAGCGACGGTGACATCAATTTTATTTTGTGCCGCGTGGCGGGATCGCGATAGACATGCTTCAAATAATAAGCGCGCGGACAACGAAGCCAGTCGGAAATCGACGTGTGCGAAACCCAGGTGGCGGTGTATTTGTCAGGAGGCATAGGAATGCAGAAAACTCAGGCTATTGTAACATATGGAGAAGGTATGGCAAAATACTCAATAAAGAAATCCAAATGCCAAAACTCAAATGACCAATCAAGTCATTTGGATTTTTGCTATGAAATACACAGCCAGGCTTCTCAAACGCGAAACCATTGCTGCCGGCACGATGACTTTTTATTTTGAGAAACCGTCTGGGTTCAATTTTGTTGCCGGGCAATACGTGGATCTCACCCTCATCAACCCACCGGAAACAGACACCGAGGGAAATCGCCGATCATTTTCGATTGCAAGCGCGCCGTGCGAAGATACGCTTATGATCGCGACTCGCATGCGCGACACAGCGCTCAAACGCGTACTGAAATCTATGCCGATTGGAACCGAAGTACAACTCGATGGCCCGATGGGTTCGTTTACACTGCATCATGATGCAGGCAAACCAGCGATTTTTCTCATGGGTGGAATTGGCGTGACACCAGCACGATCAATGATCGTCCAGGCCGCACACGAAAACCTGCCGCATGAATTATGGCTCTTTTATTCCAACAAACGACCCGAAGATGCCGCTTTCTTAAACGAGCTTGTCGCGCTTCAAAAAGAAAATCCAAGATATCACTGTATTACCACGATGACTGACCCAAGCTCTTCACAGCAAAACTGGACCGGCGAAACCGGACTCATCAATAACGCCATGATCGACAAATATCTAAAAGCTAAAAGCTATAAGCTAAAAGCTATTTTTTACATTTCCGGCCCGCCAGCCATGGTCGCGGCTATGCGCAATGCCCTATCCGAGATGAAAACAAATCCTGATAATATCAGGACGGAAGAATTTTCTGGTTACTAATAATTTTATTATTTTTATGACAGAAATAGAACCGGTGGCAATAAAAAACGTTCATTCATCCGCCGAAGAAAATGAACCGACTCTCGCTATGCCTAAACCGAGGACAGAATTGTTGGAAACCGAATATGAGGTTGAAATGCTGGAAAGGGAAACGAGAGCAATCGGGGACACGAAAGATCTAGAACTCATGCTTTACTATGCCAAAGGGAGATATGGATTAACCAGAGAAGAATGCGCGTCTTTACAGAGCGCCCTGGAGGCGGCCATAAATCCTAAAAAGGATTATGGCATAAACACACGGATGATGGATAAAGAAAGTGAAACAATTGGAAAATTTTTTGAAAAATCCATAGCTGAAATTCTTAAATTAAGAAGATTGGGCAAAGGCTTTGAGCCAGGCTCCCATGCTCAGATCGACATGAGCGACGATGACGTCACCGAGGCACTGGAGAGTCTCGGCCAATAACCATCCTGTCACTTCTTTCTCCCAGCTCCCGTATTCTAGGGTAGAGAAGCTTCCCTTTTCATGCTTCCAAACGAGTCACAACTCATCGCGCAAGTGCAGTCTGGGCAGACCGCCATGTTTGGTGTACTTTACGATCATTACATCGAGCCCATCTACCGTTTTGTATATGGGAAAACCCATCATCGCCAAACTGCCGAAGATCTCACCAGCGCGATTTTTATAAAAGCCATGGAAGGCGTAAAATCATATAAGCCGAGCAAAGGTACGTTTACGGCCTGGCTGTATAGAGTCGCTAGAAATACCATTATTGATCACTACCGCCGCCAGAAGCTAACCTTACCAATCGAAGACGCCTTCGACCTGCCGGCCAAAGAAAACACCGCGCAGAGCTCAGAAGAAAGGCTATTCAGAGAACAACTTGATGTTTGGATGATAGGACTAACGGCTCATGAACGTGATGTGGTTACGCTTCGCATTTGGCAGGGACTCCACCACCGAGACATCGCCGCGATTATTGATACCAATGAAGTAAACTGTAAAAAAATCTATTCCCGAGCGATTGCGAAAATGCGAAAAAATTACCAAAAAATACCTAGCCAACACGCCTATGTCTCATGATATCCACCCCATACTTGAAGAGCTTTACCGCTTGGACTCAAAGCTTCGCACAGACGCAAAAAATGTAGAAGCCATGGTCAGTGAATTTGTCGCGCATGAATTACCGGCAAAACCCGATGCTGAATTTGTCGCGCGCTTGCGGCGGGAACTTTTGTCTCGGAAACCAAAACCATCAATCAGTGAAATTATTTTTAATCATGGAATTGTCTATATGAAACGTTTGTTGATCAGTGGAGCAGTAGTTGCCGCAGTGGTCGTAATTGCCATTGTGACACTGTACCGGCCCACCCGCGCCCTAGGGGCAGAATTGGTTCACGCCGAAGGCGCAGTCCTGTACCGGACAGCCGGAGGAGTTTGGCAGGAAGCCGCGGTCGATACCTCGCTAAAAGAGGGTGATGGAGTAAAAATCATTGGCGAGGGACGAGCGATTATTATCCTCGACGATGGTTCGGCAGTGCGTCTCAATAATGATTCAGAAGCGACTCTGGCCTCACTCGCCCCAGACCACATGCGAGTGGTCAATGAGCACGGCGAAATCTATAGCCGCGTGGTCAAATCAAAGAGCCGTCTGTTTGACGTGAACGTGGGTGGCACCATCTACCGCGCCTTGGGAACAGCCTATATGACGGTCAATACCGAAGAAACGCA
>JBBTRO010000098.1:0-1023 GCA_038065155.1 Patescibacteria group bacterium | reverse complement strand
ACCTGGAAAAATATGTTTCAACACGAACGCTCAATGAGCTGAAGGCGACGCTTGATATCAAGTGGGGGTACCTGTGCTACGGCGGACTCTGGTTTGATCCGGCAATGACTGCACTCAATGCCTTCAATGACTCCGTCAATGAAAAAGTAACCGGCGAAGTAACCGTCGAATTGTTCAAAGGGATGGTGACAGTCGTGGCACTCACCTCGCCATATGCGCTCAGTTTCGCATCGTTCAATAACGAAGAGGGCTATGAATTCAATGTCAACGCGAGTGCGGGATTTATCGAGGTGTATTCATTGCAGATGAAATTAGCCCATCAATTGAAAAACAAAAATAAACCAATGCTATGAAACACTTCCTCTCTATCTCTGATCTGACCGCCACACAAATTCTTGACGTGCTCTCGCTAGCGCAAAAACTAAAAAAAGAGCTAAAGGTAAAAGGCGGTCACCAGCCGATTCTGCAAAACAAATCATTAGTAATGCTCTATGAGAAGCCCAGCCTGCGCACCCGCTTATCATTTGATATTGGCATAAACCAGCTTGGGGGACACGCCGTCTATTTATCACCGAACGAAATCGGCATCGGCACTCGTGAATCGGTTGGTGATGTCGCCACGGTTGCGTCTCGAATGGGCGACGTCCTTGTGGCGAGAACGTTTGAACATTCTACCATTGAAGAGATAGCACATCATTCACTCGTGCCGGTCATCAATGCGCTATCCAACCGAGAACACCCCTGCCAAACACTGGCTGATCTTATGACAATACTTGAATACAAAAAAAATTTGAAAGGTCTAAACATCGCGTTTGTCGGTGACGGGAATAATAATGTCACGCATTCACTGGCACTTGCGGCCGGGATGTTGGGGTTGAAGCTCCATGTTGCTGCACCGATCGGTTATGAAATGAACAAAGACATTACCACCCAGGCAAAAATATATGCCCAGGATAGTGGCGGTTCAATTACAGAAACAGTGGATCCGGCCGAGGCAGTGCACAGTGCCGATGTCGTCTACAC
>JBBTRO010000097.1:0-3142 GCA_038065155.1 Patescibacteria group bacterium | reverse complement strand
AACATTCACATCTTCCACTTTATTATACGTATTCGGATCAAAATCAGGAAATGAGCACATCGCCCGAATCGCGCCGGTCTGTGGATCCATCATAATAAGAGCCGCACTCACGGCGGCAAACTCGCTCATCGCACGCCGCAGTTTGTCGCACGCGTATTTCTCGAGCGAACGATCAATCTTGAGAACAATATCAGCGCCAGGCACAGCCGGATTCAAAGAAAAGCCAGGCATGGAAATTATCCCGCCATCGCGACCTTTGGCGCCGACAATAAATCCACCGCTTCCGGCTAATTCCTTTTCAAAATATCCCTCAATTCCATACCGGCCAATCGGCTCCCCGGCTTCATTTTTACCGACAAAACCAACCACCGACGCGCCTAAGGAACCTTCGGGATAGTACCGATCCGGCCGGGGGGCAAAAGCCAGTCCAGGTAGTGCGAGCGCGCGGATTTTTTCCATCATCTCTGCGTTTATCTCTTGTTCAATCGGTTCATACGGATCGGTTCGCTTGTTGAGCTGAGTGAATACCGCCGCTTCTCTATCCGGCAAATACCCAAAAAGTCCGGCAAGTGTTCGGGCTGTACTGCTGGCCGCCGCCTCGTCTAGAATAGAACGGGTGTCAGCATAGAGCAGGTAAGACTCCTGACTCATGGCAACTGGATAAGTTTCATGACCGCGCGAATCGGAAAAAAAAATCGTCCCGCGCTTGGGAAAGAGTGCCGCGGAAAGGTCATGGGAATTCTCGGCGAGCGCCCGGTACACATCATGCTCCCAGACCATGAGAATAACGAGACGGGCAATTATAATTAGACTGGCGAGCAAAAATATTACCCAGAGAATTCGAAGACGAGTCAACATAATTTCTATCAAACTTTCTTCTGTCGCCCGCCTCTCTTTTTGCTAATATCTTCGTCAATCAGACCCGCTTCGACCAGCGCTTTTAGAGAATTTTCGAGCGTCACCATTCCATCTTTGGCGCCCGTCTGAATCGCGCTCCTGATTTGCGCGATATTGTTTTCTTTAATGAGACTCGCGACGGCGGGAGTATTCACAAGAATTTCTCGTGCGGCCACCAGATCGCCGTTTTTGGCCGGGACGAGCTGTTGGGCGACAATAGCGCGCAGTACCACAGAAAGCTGGGTAAGAATTTGCCGCTGTTTGGACCCATCAAAGACATCAATAATTCTCTCGACCGCTTCGGCCGCGCTTGAGGTGTGAAGAGTTGAGAAGACCAAATGCCCGGTTTCGGCAGCTGTCAAAACCGTGGCAATCGTTTCCGGATCCCGCATTTCTCCAACGAGAATTACATTAGGGTCTTGGCGGAGCACGTGTTTGAGGGCTTCGGCAAATGAATGCGTATCGACGCCGATCTCGCGCTGTTCGATCAGGCTCTTTTTATCCTCGAAAATAAATTCAATCGGGTCTTCGATGGTCATGATATGTGCTTTGCGTGATCCATTTATTTGTTCAATCATACTCGCGATCGTTGTTGATTTACCGTGACCGGTCGGGCCCACAACCAGGACCAATCCATCGAGCAAATTGGGGAGTTCTTCGAGCATCGGTTCAAACCGAAGTTCATCTGGATTTGGGATCTGTTTGGGGATAAGACGCGCAGAGAGGCCAATCCTGCCTTCTTGGCGATGGACATTGATACGAAATCGCGCTTCACCAACGCCATAACCCACGTCCAACTCCCAGTCAGTCTCAAAACGCTTTTTCTGTTCTGGAGTCAAAAGGGAAAAAATTTCTTTCTCCAGCGCCTCGACCGCGAGCGGCGCATTCTCAATCTCCACCAGTTCGCCTTGAATACGAAGCATCGGAATTTCCCCGCCAACCAGATGAATATCCGAAGCATTCTTTTTGATCGCCAATTCTAGATATGAAGTAATGGGATTCATATCCCACCAGTATACCACCCTTGATTTTACCCTTCCAGTGCCATATACTCCCCAAGTATGGAAGACAAACTTATCCTCGCCCAGTGCCATTTTAACTGCCATATTGGTATAACCGAAGAAGAACGGGTAAAGACACAGCCCATCATCATTGACATTGAACTCCACCTCAATACCAAGACAGCTGGCCGATCGGGAGAGCTTCATGATTCACTCGATTACCGTTTAGCACATGAAGCAGTAAAGACACTGGTGGAAAAAAAATCATTTACGCTCATCGAAGCAATGGCCGAGGAGACGGCCGCGCTTCTCCTCAGAGATTTCAAAATTGAAAAAGTCCAGATACGCGTGCAAAAAATTGAACCGATGGTGAAACGCGGCGGAGCCTGGGTAGGAGTTGAGATTACTCGGCCGTAATATGCCAGTAGTTTATTTGAGTCTCGGCTCCAATCTCGGCGATCGACATGCGTCCTTACAACAAGCAGTGGACGAATTGAAAAAACTTGGATCAATCGAGGCAATGTCAGACTGGTATGAAACCGAGCCGGTTGGCAATACCGAACAACCGTGGTTTATAAATGGTGTTATAAAACTCGTGACGGGCATTGAACCTGACCAGCTTCTTACCAAAATTCACGAGATTGAAATGAGACTTGGCCGGGTTCGAGACACACCATGGGGCCCAAGAACTATTGACATTGACCTGCTTTTGTACGATAATCTTGTTCTAAACACTGACATACTTACACTCCCCCACCCCAGACTCCACGAACGCCGATTCGTTCTCATTCCTCTCACCGAAATCGCTCCGAATCTGATTCATCCGGTATTAAGAAAAAGTATACGTGAATTGTTGGCAACAACAACGGATACAAGTAATGTATTGAAGATATAAAACGGGCTTGTTCATCGGGCTATATCTGAAGATATACCCCGTTCTCGCTCGGAAGTGATGAATACTCGATTCACCACTTCGCTCACTCAAACGGGCTATAGCGCAGTTGGTAGCGCGCATGGTTCGGGACCATGAGGCCGTGGGTTCAAGTCCCACTAGCCCGACAATACACGACGTTCCGAAATTTCGAGCGTCAAATCAACAGTACTCGGCCGCTCGATTGAATCGGGGGGTCTACAAATTTGTGTGTACTCCGCAACTAATTCAAATGGTCTTTGCCAATTGAATTGTACAGTTTGCTCGTGGAGGCGGGGGTTCGTTCCAATTTTTCCCGCCAGTGTTTTGATTT
>JBBTRO010000096.1:0-1979 GCA_038065155.1 Patescibacteria group bacterium | reverse complement strand
TGAAGGTCGCTGAAGAATTAAAAAAGAAACAGCAGCCAAATCTATTGCGAGGCTTTGTCATGGGTTCATGCTTTTTTGAACCTTCGACCCGAACTCGATTATCGTTTGAAACAGCGATGCAACGATTGGGCGGAACAGTCGTCGGCTTTGCTGATCCGGCTGTTACATCGGTGAAAAAAGGAGAAACCCTCTCTGACACCGCCCAAATCGTAAGCCAATATGCTGACGTGATCGTCATGCGTCACGCACTGGAGGGCGCTCCGCGCTATGCCAGCGAGGTCATCAAAAAACCGGTTATAAATGCCGGCGATGGCGGTAACCAGCATCCGACGCAAGGACTCCTCGACCTCTTTACCATCAAAGAATGCCAGAAAAAAATTGACGGCCTTCACATCGCCATTATCGGTGACCTCAAATATGGCCGCGGCATTCATTCGCTCGTACAAACTCTCAAACACTTCAATGTTCGTCTCTATTTGGTGGCGCCGACCGAAGTTCAGCTCCCAGAAGCGTTTCGGAGCGAACTTAAACAAGCCGGCATCAAATTTTCACTCCATGATACTTTTGAACAACTCATTCCAAACCTCGATATTATTTATCTCATTCGCATGCAGGAAGAACGATTTCTCGACAGGCTAGAATACGAACGTCTAAAGCATACGTTCTTTCTTAAGCTCTCAATGCTCGAAAAAGCTAAGCCCTCAATGCGAATCCTCCACATCATGCCGCGAGTCTGTGAAATGGACACGGCAATCGATGCCACGCCCCATGCCTATTATTTTCAAGAAGCCCAAAACGGCCTGTACGTTCGGCAAGCGCTCCTAGCTTTAGTTCTTGGTAAAATTTAATCCTATGAAAAATACCCCTTCCAAAACTCTCTCAGTTTCCGCTATCAAAGATGGCACCGTCATCGACCATGTCGCCTCCGGCCGCGCGTTGCAAATTATTCGTGTCCTCAATCTTTCCGCGAACAATCAGACCGTTACGGTAGGGCTCAACCTGCCGAGCCGTGCCATGGGGCACAAAGATTTGATCAAAGTCGAAGGTCTGGAACTCTCCGCCGACGAAGCCAACCGAGTCGCGATTTTGGCGCCCGAAGCCACCATGAACATCATTAAAAATTACGAGGTTGTAAAAAAATTCCCAGTGACAATCCCAGAGATCATCGAACGCTTGATCGCCTGTCCGAACCCCGCCTGCATTACAAATAACGAACCCATGCCGACAAAATTTTTCGTCCTCAATCAAAAGAAAAAACTTCAACTGAGTTGTGCGTATTGTGAGAAAAAATTTGAACAAAGTGAGATAAAAATAAATTAAAAATTAAAAGAGTATGCTCACTATCAAAAACATCACGACCATCGACGGCTCAATCGGTAACCAAACAATCGAAAGCCGAGATAACCAAACCATCGATGGTGCCGGCCTCTTTCTTCTCCCCGCTCTCATCGACCCGCATGTCCACTTCCGCGTCCCCGGTGGCGAACACAAAGAAGATTGGCAAACTGGCGCGCGTGCCGCCATTGCTGGTGGAGTGACCACTGTCTTTGACATGCCAAACAACACGCCCGCCTGTACAACTGCCGACCGACTGGAAGAAAAAACCAGCCTTATTGAAGCCCAGCTTACAGAAGCTAATACCCCCCTTCGCTATCACCTCTATCTTGGCGCAAGCGAAACGACCATTGGAGAGATTACTCGTGCTCATGGCAAATATATCGGTATCAAAGTATTTCTCGGCCAAAGCACGGGAGATCTTCTCATGGATAAACCAGAAGTGTTTGCGCGAGTGTGCAAAACCGCGGCCGAGCTTGGCGCTATCGTGGCGGTTCACTGCGAAGATGAAGCCGTCATGCAGCAAAAAAAACAATCTCTTGCCCCGGAAGAATTAGCCGACGTACGAAACCATCCCCGCATTCGTGATCGAGAGGCGGCCATCGTCGCTCTCCAAAACGCCATTGCCATGGGTAAAAAATACG
>JBBTRO010000095.1:0-10809 GCA_038065155.1 Patescibacteria group bacterium | reverse complement strand
ATTCCGGACTCCTCCAAGCGTATAATTTGTGGTGCGATGATACGGTGGGTGAAGTCGTGGAGAGCCCTGTTACCCTCGTCAAGACTTGTACCCTGGATACCAATGGTCAGACCAGCGATGGCAATCCGGCAAGCTGTGTTTTTGCCTTTTTGGCGGATCATTGCTACATCGAAGACAAAGTGATTTTTGCCGATGGCCTTGAACCGGAAGCAGGCGCGATAAAATCTTCAACGGTGGTTATACCGGCTGATACTCCGGAGAGAAGCCCAATCTTTTTGGCCAATCAAAAGCAGTGGCAATGCGACTCGAGGTATTTGGGCTGTATGGAACTTGGTCGTGAAACACAGACGGTACGGGATCAGGCTTCATTCGCGTATGAACCAGTCGCGATAAAAAATAATCCGGATGAGTATCGGGTGTCGCAAGGGTTGACGGGGACGCTTTGTCGCGAGGAGGTGAATGGGTGTGGTGAGTTCACAACCACCGAAGGGAGCCTAAGTTACTTCAAAGATCCGGTGTTGGCTTCGGGCGGCACGTGTTCGTGGCAGACGGGCATTACGACTGTTTTGACTGGTTCGGCAACTTATGATGGCTGGTTCCAGGATGGCGTGGGTCGTTGTAGCGGCAACAATAGCCAGCTCTGCCGCACGGATGTTGACTGCGGCAATGACGGAACTTGCACGGTGGATGTCGGTCATGTGCCCTGTTATACAAATTATTTGAATCGAGCCGAGAGTCAATTGACTTATGGCATTTATTCCAATAGTGATACTGGTAATTATCAAGGATCGGTGGGGGCGTGTCCGGATCGAGCCAATTTGTGCACCGAACTGGTTGATCCGGTAGACACCTCCAATCTTCATCCCGATGGACAGCCATACTACGTGATTTTTGATGATGCCATTACCGAAAAGATCGAGGCGTGCAATGGAGAGGTGAGCCAGACCGAAGGCTGTGTGCTGTTTGATCAAACGGAAATTCCCAACAAATTGTATCGGGCCGATGCTACCTATGAACTCTCGGCCAATGACTCGCCGCCGTATTCACTGGTGACGCCGGCCAAAGCAGGGGCGGGGGATGTGGAGCAAAATGACGCGAACGTCATCCTCAAGGTTGATCGCGATCGCACCTGCGCCGAGTGGTTATCGTGCAAAAATGCCATTGTGGAAATCGATAAGAGCGGCAAGTCAACGCCCTTGTGTAATGAATACAAATTGTGTGATGAGACAAAGGTTGGGGACAAAGAATGTACCCACTGGGTGGATCAGAGTTCGAGCGCCGGCAGATTGACGGAGTCAGTCTATACGAGCCGTGATACTTCCTGGAATGGGGCTGATTATTCGGGCTATTCTTTGTTCAATAAGTATCAAATCGGCGATTTGACTTACCAGCGATTTGATCTGGGTGATTTTGGTGATACTGATTTGGTAACGCAGGGCTTCAATGATACCTCCTACGTCGCCTATCACACTGCGGCCGGCGATATTGATTGTGAGGGGGATAATACGGACTGGAATTCGTGTGGCGGGACAGTCGTAAAAATCGGCCGTTGTTATGCCGAGCAATGCCTGGTGCCAACGTCCGGTCCCATTCCTGCCTCGGCCAATATTCCATCGCCGATTCCGACCGATGATGATCACCAGGGCAGGAGCGACACGATCAAAACGATCCTTGGCTATTTTGTCGGCGGCAGTTGTAAACAGTACCCCGAGTCGACGAGTCCGTTCCCGAATTCAATCGCGGTTGATGAGACGAAATACTGGCTGGATGACGACGAAGATTCATTGCTCGGCCGATCGGTTTTCAAAGAGAAAAAATCGCTGTTTGTCGGCGCCAATGTCTGTCAATCCGGAGTGGGGAGTTCAGGCGACTGTTCGTGTTCATACCAAAAAGTAGCGTATCGAAATGCGACGACGCAGGATTATTGGCCGAATCGAATGCTGGATGGCGAGCGGATTCCAGATGGGGTCTGCGAGGGCGGAACTCGAAACGGCAGACCCTGTCGGCCGGAGAGCGGAAGCACTGATTGTCCGGGCGATCCGGTCGGAGTGTGCAATCCGCAGACGACCATCGAGAAACATCTTGGCCTGACCGGGTATTGTTTGGAGCGCGATATTAGCCGCCCAATCAATGGCGTCGCGGATTTTTCGGAGCTCGACCAGGTTCAGCAGTATGCCTGTCTAACCTGGCTGCCGATCGATGTTTCGGCGTCAAATGCCAACTTTTTCAACACGAGTATCTCTGCCGGGTATGATCCAAAGCTCGATGCAACAACATCGCCGGGGTCAGTCGTATGTTCCGCGATTGATCAGGGTGGCCTCTATGATAGTACCTATGTACCTGTCGAAGAGTCCGATCAAATCCGGGCGAACACTGGCAATTTTGAAGAGCTCTTCAAATATTACTGGTCCACCAATATTAATTATGGCAGCCGCGGTGGTCTCATCCAGGGCAAGTTCCCGATTGACGACGCCTCGTGTTTCGCCGACCGATCTGAATGGTACGATGATGTCGCCAGCTTCCTAGGAGATCTTATCGAGGGCATCGCTACGGTCCTCGCAACGGTCTATGGTGGGCCATTGGCCGGCGCGTTGGTGATTGGCAGCTCGGAATGGGTTCAGTCTTTGAACGATACGAATAGACTCACAAATCTCTTTGCTATCAATTGCGCTCCATTTAGCGATGGCAGTGGCGGCATGGATCCGGGACTCGCTGAACAAAAAGTCGGAACCATGTACAGAATGATGCAGTATTTTGGCTGGCATGAAATTAGTCCGGATTCGCTTGTCCTGCGCCTGGAGATTGGTGGCGACACTGCCTGGCACACCGATCATGCCAGTAACAATGGTGGCGAGCCGAATAATTTTGGTCTCGAGGGCAAGTCGGAGAGCAACCATTCTCTCCTGCCTATTCGGTATGACGAGGACCCGGTGGATGATGATGTCTTCACTAATATTGGGCCGATATTCCATCCGGCCTATGAGGGTAAAGATACCGGCCAGTATGACGTGTACTCAACGTCGCTCGTGAATCCGAACGTCGTCGGTAGTACCAATCAGATTTATGAGACGAGTCTTGATCGGGTTCATTTTGTACCAACCAGATTTCGGGACGCTATTCGCGGCTTCATGCCTCAGCTTTTGACGACCGAACTCTCGCTTGATTTGAGTATTCTAAGATCCGGAAATTCATCCTTTGTGAAGACAATACCAAGTGAGTATCTCCAGTCCAACGGTCGAGGGGGGAGTATCGATAGCACGTACCTTATTACTTTCCCAGTGCGTGAGAGTCGGGCCGTGACTCATGGTATCCATGATTTGGACAATAGTCATGGGGTCTACGTGTGGAATTATTTGGTAGATCGAGGTGGTGATAATCCCTCTGGACTTTACTTTAGTTCTGGGGTCGAACGCAGTTACGTGATGACGTTTTTTGTGGATGAACGGCAGGCTGTGCAGGTCAATGGCAGCCAAACCTTGAATGGAACCTCAAATGTTCTGCCAAATTTTATCCAAGCGCAGGTCGGCTCTGGTGTTCGACTCGATGGATCGGGCGTGGCATTGCATGCGCCGGCCAGTCCTGCCGAGGATCCATTTAGTGTCGCGTGTGAAACCGGCGGTACGAGCGATGGTGCCAGTAAACATGAAAATTGGTTTGCCGTTGCCATGGATTTTGATGGCACAGGCAAGTTTTTGGGGTATACCAGCCGTTGGTGTTTTGGTTATGAACGCTGGGAAGCGATCCGCGCGGGCATCAACCTGGCAGTGATTGCCGATATGAGTAATCAATGTACTGAATTTGCCGAGGTATATCGAGAATCAGCGGTTGGGACTAGTGAAAATACCAACAAAGCCTGGACTGACCGTGTCTGGCAGTCGGCTCGCGCACAGCACCCATCTTTCTTGTACAATACCTTGATTCGTAGAGCTGACACGCACGCGCCATTCGGGCTGACGTCTTTGCCGGGTGACTTTTTGGAAAATTTGACGAATGATGGGGGTAATTCGTCCGTGAATAGCCAGTACGATTTGCTCAGGTATTCATTTCAGAATCTTCCCATCGCCGGGTTTATCGATCCGCCGACGATAAATAACGGCATTCCTTATTCTTGTCTCGACGATCGGCTGTATTCCGGTTATTCATTTTTGCGGTTCGTGACGCACCCGTGTCCGTTTACGAATGGGAGCGAATATTTGGCCGCCAATTTTTCAGCTCCTCCGCCTGCCACCATATCCTCCCCGTCTCCCGGAGAATTGGAAAGCGGGTCGCTGGGCGAATCTTGCACCCAAGACAGCGACTGTGGTGCTGGTTTCAACTGTACCGGCGAGGGAATCTGTGAAGAATCCATCACTGGATCGTCTGGTTCTGGATCGTCTGGCCCATCGCGCTTTTCTCTGGCGAGCGGCCTCGTCACCAAGAGTCTGGACAACGCCCGATCTGGCATTAACCAGCTTTTTGCCGCGCGCTACAACATCGCCAGGCTGGAGGATTACTATCGTCGGTATTATTATTACGAAGACCCGGAGAATCCGGACGATGACCGTAGCGATGATCCATCGCTTTGGTCCGGAATCCAGATGAACCCGCCGCAGGTTTATTCGCTGAATCCCGCTCGGTGTCGCATTGAATCGGGAATCGCGGCCGTTGGCAGCTGTGTAGCCGGAGAAGCGAATAATTTTTCCATTGATCGGCACAATCACACGCTCGCTAATTACAATGGCCTGGAATTCCCGCTTGCTGACGAGGACGAGGATTATTCAGGCAGTCCAGATCCTCTGATTGCCGTCTACACCTATACTGTCCGCGCCGAGTTTTTTGCCTGGGCCGATGACAATCGCATGCCGATTCGGAGCGTGAAAATTGACTGGGACGATTCGTCGCCCATATTTAGCGCCGATGGGTACTATAAGAATCGGAAACCGTTTTGCTCGGCCAACAATGAATCCGCGATTTCAGTTGGACTTTGCGGCACGGGTGGTGGCAGTTTTTCCGGCCTTACCTGTCGGTCGGATAGAGATTGTCCGGTCGGATTGAATGAACGATGCTATCAGTCGAGCTCGTCATATACCCAATCACGTTTTGGCAATGCCGAGCGCGCCTGCGACGCCGGCCGGGTATTTGCCCGTGACAATACCTATGTGTGTGTGGTTGACGCCACAATTCCCGCTGAAGATCAACTGCCCTGGGTGCACCCGGTTTCTTATCTGGAAAATCTAGATCCGGACGCATACGCGCGACTCACCGGCGAGACCTATGGACTCTTGGCCGATGATTTGGTTTGCGTATTCCAACCAAAAGTGCAGGTGATCGATAACTGGGGGTGGTGCAATGGGGTCAACGAGAACGGAACGCCGCGATCAGATGGGTATTATGGAGCGGACTGTACTGATCCGAACGATCCCGAGTATGGTCAAGCCTGGACGCCGTATAGTGGGCACATTATTGTTGTGCCGGAAGACGATTGAAGAATCTGGAATCTGGAATTTAGAATTTGGAGCATATGATTTTGGATTCGCAACGTAAAAAACGGTATAATTTAAATTCCAAATTCGAAATTCCAAATCCCGTTATGTCATTGGGCCAAAAGCAATCAAAAAATCCAGATTCCAGATTCCAGATTCCAGATTCCTGGAAATCAAGGCGCCGCACCATCGTGGCAGTTTTACTATGTCTTTTGGTCGTGGGTGGATTATTCTTTTTTGTCCATCCGGTATTAGGAGAGAATTCTGATTTGAATAACGAAATTTCAGATGTCAATGCGGGCACGTTTCTTGGCGCACTCGGCAAAGGCTTCCTTAATATTCTTATTCAGTTTATAACCTGGGTGGCACTAATTTTCGCGCGCGTTTGCATCGGCCTTACCATCGCCTTTCTCCGAATTTTCATGCAATTGGCGGCGTACAATAATTACATCGATTCGCCCGTGGTTGTTACCGGCTGGTACTTGGTGCGCGATGTGGCGAATATGTTTTTTGTCGTAGCGCTCTTAGCGATTGCGTTTGGCACGATTTTTGGTCTTGAGCAGTATGAGTGGAAAAAATCATTGGTGAAGCTAGTTTTGGCCGCGATTTTCATCAATTTTAGCCGTCTACTCCTTGGCCTCGTCATTGACGCGTCGCATATTTTTACGATCACTTTTTTGGATGCGGTATCCGGTACTGCCGGCGGGAACCTGATCCAGATGCTCCAGATTGATAAAATGCGTGAGCTGGCAGTGGGCACCAATGCCTCGGATGCAATTTTTCAAGATGATTTGCAGTTGGATCTTTTGGGCGCCGCGGCATTATCTGTTGTTTTTTCCTTGATCGCCATGCTCACCGTCGGGGCGTATCTTGTTGTCATGGCACTTCGGATTGTCATTTTGTGGGTTCTGATTATTGTTTCCCCGCTGGCGTTTGTCCTTTCGGCCATTCCCGCGACCAAGCAATACGCTGAAGAATTTTGGTCCGAACTCGTCAAATATATCATCGTCGCTCCCATCATGGTGTTTTTCTTATGGCTCGCGTTTGCCACGCTTGGCAGTGGTAACATTAGTAATCATTTGGGAGTGGCGTCAGGGGGAATTGCGAGTGATGATGTCACTGGACTTTTGAATTTATCAAAGGATCCGCCAAAAGTTTCCCTCCTCGAAATTTCCACCTGGGAGAACATGTCCTCGTTTATTATCACGATTATTTTCCTCTTGGTCGGTCTCGAACGAGTCCAAAAAGTCGGCACCGCCGGCGGCTCCATGGTCTCAGGCGTCGTCGACTTTGGCAAAAGCGCCATCAAAGTGGCCTCGGGGTATGCTGCTGGCCGGTGGGCGGTGGGCATGGCGGGGAAGGGGGCAAAACATGTGGCGTACAAAGCGCCGCTTATTGGCGGGGAGCGATGGGAACAGCGAGCCAAAGCGATTGGTGGTTTTGCTGGTTTACAACTCCAGAAGTTTCAAGGTTGGCGCAATGATCAAGCCAAGTCATTGGGTGATGGCGCAAAAGCCATGCGTGACCTGAAAGGTTCGTATGAGCGTGGGGAAATGTCTACGGAATATGGTCGAAATCAACTGGAGAATTTGGATGTTGAGCATGCTAAAGGTAAGATGTCTGCGGAGGATTATACGCGCCAGCGACAAGCTATCCTCGAAAAGGATTATGCCCAAGCAAAAGAGAATGCTAAAGAAAAGCATGGTGGCGCACTTAAGCGTTTTGCTGGTTATGTGGGTGAACTATTGGTAGAGACCGGCGGTCGAAAAGGCAAAAAAGCCGAAAACTGGTGGGACGCGTATGAAGCCGAGAAAGAGCGAGTGGATAGAGATTATAATACCAGTAGTTTTGCCGGTGGTCGTGCCAAATACGAAGCCAGAACTCGGCAAGAATTCTACGAAACCTTGGGCGAAGCAAAAGGCAAACGCCGGATGGAACAATATCGCCGAGCGATGTTCGAGCGCACGAAGCCAATGGCCCAGGACTATACGCAAGCGACCGAAGAAGAACACCATGCCAAGGAGGAGGTTGCGAGGCTCGATAAAGCAAGAGAAGTTTCTGAAACGGATTATGAAACAGCCGAACAAAAAGTTACAACGTTAAAAACAGAAGTAGAGATAGCCGGTAAGGATCCCACGCTCACCCGAAAAGCCGAAGCCCAAAAAGCACTGGCCGAACTTAATGTATCCATAGATTTTGAACAAAAACAAACCGCGTTCAATCAAGTTTCTGCCCAACTTCAAGCCCTTGGGGCAAAAAAACAAGCGGCAGAAGTTGAGAAGGCTAGATTGCAAGGAGTGATGGGGGATGCTTCTGCTAGTCCAAAAGATAAGAATGAAGCCCAAGAGAAACTGGCAAAAGTTGATGGTGTATTAAACAATTTGAATACTTCTATTCCAGGAAAGCAAACAGAACAGCAAACTGCGCAGACAGAATTACAAACTGCTCAGAGTGCACGTGATGCAGATACAGGTTATCTTTCCAAGAAACAAGCGTTGGAGAATGCAACCACAGTAGCTCAAACAGCTGAAAATAATTTGACCGCTAAATCAAACGAATTACGAGCCGAGATGGAAAAATTGAGTCAAATAACGACTCCAGAGCGGAAACAGGAGGCGGCAGGTCATCTCGCCGCAGCCACGGAAAAGATGAAAACCGCTGAGGCAGCGACGAATGTTAGAGGACCTTTTGGTGTTGCCTATCAAATGGTAAAAGTCCAACAAGAGGAACATTTTCGAACGCTCCAGAAAGAGCGGGCAGAAAAGGAACTCGAGCAGCTGTTTTTGGGGACTAAGAGAGGCCATGAATGGCACGAACAGGCCGATATGGCCGAGCAAGGCAAGCTAGCGGCCGAAGAATTTATCAAAGAGCTCAAAAATAAATCTTTGACCAAAGCTTTTACCAAGGCGGCGGATGAGATGGGGAAGACATTGAAAGAAGCCATGAAAGCAGGTGGGACGGACATCAAAGAGAAGATGGAGGAAGCCGCGCGTAAAAATGTATTTATTCGGGCGCTCCGAAACTCGACATTCGCGAAAACCAGCGAAGAAGCGAAAGCGTTTCAACAGAAAACCGCGGAAGAAAATGCTGCGGCTGGTTTTTATGACATTCCGCGTTTTGGCAAAGCCACGATTTCCACCGCCATGCAAGCCATGATTGCCCAGCGGGACAAGGATTTTGCTGGGCTTGAATCCAGAGAAGGCGCGGCGCAGGCCGCGGCTGGGGTCGCGCGCATTTTGCGCAAGCGACGAACCGAAGGCGAGATTGATGTCCATGATCAGGCGGCGCTCTATAGCTCGATTGCTTACATCACCAAACAGGCGTGGACTGATGATACGATTGGCGAGATTTCCGCCTTGTTTAGCGACCTGGATGCTGGGAAATTGACCGGTGATCGTAAAGCTGATGTCGAGGGCATGAAAGATATTTTTGTGAATCAACTTGGACTCATCAAACGCGCCGCCGACGGGAAATACAAGTCAGTCTCTAATGCCGAAAATGCGGCCGCTCTGCAGGGACTCGTGGCTATGGGTGGAGATATTAATATGGTGAGAGCCCACAAAAAGATTGCTGAAGTCAAGGATCAACTATCCTCAAATAAATTATCAAACGAGAATCAAACTTTGATCCAAAACTTAAGTCTTACCAAAGATTCTTCTTATGAAGAGGTTGCCAAAGCATTGCTCGATAATAATAAAATTTTTGATCAGTCAGGTCAAGCTTTGGTATCGAGTTATGAAGCGTTCAGTGATGCGATCGATACCATGCAGCAATTTTTGCAGGAAGGATCGACTGCCTTCAAACGGGCGGCTCTGGATGCCAAACATATGCAAAATGGCGGCCACCTTGGTTTTGATCGGGAGAGTGGTCGGTATCGCCTCATGACTAAACTTGAAGCGGCTCAGCTTATGAAATCCGAAGCGGCCAAACGATCGGGGATGGAAAGTCTGCAGTTTCATAGTCTCGGAACTGTGGACAATGAGCTGGGCCGGTTGGTAAAAGTCGAGGAGGAGTTCATGCGATCATACTTGTCTGGGGTGACGAGCGCTGTGGCAGCACGGTCAATGTTGCAGCGAACTGTCGATCAGATGGTTGGTTATGGTACCGGTGAAGAACGAAAAGCAAACGACAATGGACAAACACTGATCGGCGGTGAACTCGAAGATATAAAAAAAGTGTTTGGCAGCACACAGAATTTTGTTCGAGACAATATCATGCCGATGATCCGTGGTCAGAGCGAAGCGTTTAAATATGCTGTGTCGCGCAAAGGCAATGTTTCGACTATGGATGCTGATGCCGGAATTTTCAAAGGGGCAATAAAGCTTGAGAATGGTCAAACGGTAGCGGGCGATACCTATAGCGAGTTCTTGCAATCGTTATTGCAGCAAGAAACTCAATTGGGACTTTCTGACGCTGATAAAAAAGCAATCAACGATGCAATCGCCGTGTCCAGGCAAAAGGAATCACGATTGCGTCTTGACCGAAAGACTGGTACACGATCGGCTCCGTCAGCCACAGAAGATGTTCAATGATATTTTGATATCATATGTATCAAGACACCAAAAAAAAATTTATTGCCTATCACGTCCATGAATACGCTTCTGTCGAAGCCGCCATTCAGCTCCTGTATTCGCTATCTGGACATGAGCAGTTTGATATGGAGAGTGATAGCAGTGTGTGGTATTGTCTGAATATAATTGCCGAAGAGATCAAGCATAAAGACATCGCACATCCGGATTGGGCGATGAAACAGGCAGTGATTGGGCTCCTGGATGCGGATCTTTTGAAAGATGTGTATACAGCGCTCCGGCCGCTCGTTTCAAATGATGTGTCGCTGAGCGGTGAGCCACGTGTCCAGATTGGAGAATCCAAAAATTTATCATTTGAACCAGAAATGGCAACAATCCTCCTTATTGATATCGGTTGTACACCTGACTTTGCTTCCGAAACAGTCAATCGGTGGGTCGCTGACCCGGCTCGGTTTGCCGAGCTCATTACGACACTGCCAGAAAAAAAGCGTGTCACAGAACTGTTGTATGAACAGGCCAGAGTAGTCTGCGCGTTCTTAAATGGTTTTTCATCACTGCGGTTGTATGAAGCCAAAGAAATGATAGCGATGCTTAGCAGTGCCTCGTTTGAGGCATTGAACCCCATCCGGTTTGTCCTTTCGTTACGCGCTGGAATTGGTGATAAATACGCGCGTGAGGCGGTGATTTATATTTGCCAATCCATCCTGTCTAGGCCATGGTACGAGACTGAGCTCAAGTGGTTCCCGGCGTGCGTCTATACGATTTTTCTTCACCTTGCCTGGCGTTGGTTCAATTTATTGCCTACGGAGAGCCAGCTT
>JBBTRO010000094.1:0-1465 GCA_038065155.1 Patescibacteria group bacterium | reverse complement strand
CAATACCAAAAAAAATGAGAACAAAAAAAAGAATGAACAAAGAACGTTTAGAAGAGTTTTTATCTTTTTTATAAAACATACTCATCACTTTGCCTTCTCAATATGGAGTCCCTGCCCATCCACGACCACCACATCCCGTCTGCCTAACTTCCCCTCGATAATCCACTGCGCCAGAACATTTTCGATATTGTCCTGAATTGCTCGCCGCATGGGCCGTGCCCCAAACATCGGATCAAACCCGACGGTCGAAAGCACTTCAAGTGCCTCGTCTTCTACCCGGAGTTCCACCCCGCGCGCCTCTAAATCTTTGGCGACACCTTTGAGCATGAGTTTCGCAATATGTTTAATTTGTTCCTTGGCCAGGGCGCGGAACAGCACAATCCCGTCAAAACGATTCAAAAACTCCGGCCGATAATACTGGCCAAGTTTTTCTTGGATCAACTGCGTACGGATCTCCTCAACCGACGCGCCGTCGGCAAACCGAGCTTGGACAAATTCGGTACCCGCATTGCTCGTGGCAATAATTATAGTATTGGTAAAATCAATCACCCGACCCACACTGTCGGTGAGCCGGCCATCATCAAAGACTTGAAGAAAAAGATTTAGAACATTCGAATCCGCTTTTTCCAATTCATCCAAAAGAATAAGGGAAAACGGACGCGTACGAACCGCCTCAGTCAAGAGTCCTGTCCCCTGCTGACCCGGATTGCCGATCAACCGGTACACGCTTGACTTGTCCTGGTACTCACTCATGTCTAGGCGAATCATGTGGGCTTCGCCGCCAAAATACACCTCAGCGATGGTTTTGGCTAATTCGGTTTTGCCAACTCCTGTCGGACCCAAAAATAAAAAACTAGCAATTGGCCGGTTGGCGGCGCGCACGGCTGCCCGCGCTCGTCGAAGGGCATTGGCCACGACCGACACGGCTTCGTCTTGGCCGATAACCCGCTCGTGCATCACCGCTTCCAACCGAAGCAATTTGTCCGATTCAGCTTCGGAAATCGTCGCGGCCGGAACGCCGGTTTTGCTGCTCACGACTTCTGCCACATCCTCTGGCCGGACCAGCTGATTCAGACCCCGCTTGGCACGCACCGCGCTCGCGGCTTCGGTAATAATTTCAATGGCGCTTTCTGGCAAATTTTGATCATGAAGGAATCGGTGGCTCAACTGGGCCGCGGTGGCCAGGCTGTCATAAGAAAAAAAGACTTGATGACGATATTCCAAAATCCCAGCCCGTGACTCCAAAACTTGGATGGTCTGATTGTCGGTCATTTCGTTCACCTCGACGCGCGCCAACACCGACCCTAATTCAGAATTAACAATATATTTATTAAAGCCTTCAGGCGAGGTCGTAGCAAAAAAAATTATTCCCTGCGCGCTCGCGTGCTCGGCCAGTGCGGAAGCGACATCAAGCCCCTCTTTTCCTCCCCCTCCACCCATTCCCACCAAATCGTGGATATTATGG
>JBBTRO010000093.1:0-1011 GCA_038065155.1 Patescibacteria group bacterium | reverse complement strand
AGGTAGATTGCGCCTGCCACCATATACCGCCACTACGGTCTTATTGTTCACAGCCGCAAACTACCCAATATTTTGAATATGAATTTTAGCCCGTTTGTTATCCCCGCAATTTTGGCGCTGGTGTTCAAGGCCATCATCTTTTTCTATGCGCGCGGGTCCAAGCAACACAGCCTGGAAACACAGCTTTACCTGTTGTTTCTGTTTGCGCTGTCGATACAAAACCTGTCTGAAATATTCGTCTTTTTAGGCGGGGATCCGACCAAACACAGGATGATATTTGTGTACTTCGGGGCCAGTATCGTCGGGATCGGCGTCCTGATGCACTTGGCGTTGGCCACCGCTACGAATTTGTCTCTTAAAATAAGCGCAGCAAACCCTCTGACGACACTTATATACGCGCCGGCACTTATCCTGAGTACGCTGTTATTTTTCACGGACATGCTGGTCATTGGCATAGAAACGATGGGCTACACCTACACTAAAATACCGGGGCCTCACTACTACCTATTCGTCAGTTACGTCCTGACATATTTTCTGGCCATCCCGGCCATCCTTATATATGGCGGGATGAAGCTTGAAAGCCCAACGCGCCGCGCGCGGGCGCGATTGATACTGACAGGAGCGGCCCCTCTCCTTTTGGTAGCCATGACGGTCGTGTCGTTGCAGGGTTATGGGTTTCGCGCTTTCAACACCACCATCACCCTGCCTATCACCATAACCTTTTTCTTGGCGGTAACAGCCTACGCAACGCATCAACATCGAATTTTCGATATTTCTTTTTATATTCCGTGGTCAAAGGCCCGCGCGCGCAAAACACTATTCTACGATCGCATCAGAAAAATGGTCTCTGAACTCGCCGACCTCCCCACCGTAAACGAGGCGACAAAGCGTTTATCCGAGACGTTAGGATGTTCTGTTGCCATCATGACTACCGAAAGAAATGCCATGGCCGTGGCCGGGGCTGATATGCAGATAGCAAATTTCCCAACCAATCATCTGCGAAATATCAAC
>JBBTRO010000092.1:0-2204 GCA_038065155.1 Patescibacteria group bacterium | reverse complement strand
AAAAACTATAGGCAAAACCAAGCGCCCGGCCGACATCGCGAACTGACGCCCGCGCGGCCATGGTTCCGAACGTGATAATCTGCGCGACCTTGTCCGCGCCGTACTTACTGGTGACGTAGGCAATCATTTTATCCCGACGGTCATCGGCAAAATCCGTATCAATATCCGGCGGGCTGGGACGATACGGATTCAAGAATCGTTCAAAAGGAATGTTAAAACGAATCGGATCGACCGTGGTAATCCCCAGCACATACGAAACCAATGAACCGGCGGCCGAACCGCGCGTGGTTTCGACGATGCCATTGTTTTTGGCATACCGTACGAAGTCCGCAACACAAATGAAGTAAGGCGCGTAGCCTTTGGTAATAATAATCCCCAATTCTTTTTCCAGTCGCTCGCGGACATCAGGCGTAACTGGGTCATAATAGTCCAATAGCGACGCCTCTGCCTGTTCGCGAAGAATCTGATCGGCGGTTTTCCCTTCTGGCAGGTCAATCGCGGCAAAGTGCCATTGATTGAGAGGTATTTCTATGTTAACTCGATCCGCAATCTTCACGGTATTGGCAATCGCCTCCGGTACGTGACGAAATCGAGAAACAATATCACGGCTGTCGTTCAGCGAACGATCAACCTGCCGAAAATCTTCACGGTTGGTCTGGTCCACACGAACGCCTTCTCGAATGCATACCATGGTATCCTGCGCCTCAGCATCTTCCACTCTGGCATAATGCACATCACGGGTTACCACCAGTGGGATGTTGAGTTCGCGACCTAACGCAACCAAACCTGTATTAACCTCCATTTGCCCAGAAATGGCCGGATGATCTTGAAGCTCCAGATAAAAATGTTCTGGTCCAAATATCTCCTGATAAGTTCGCGCGGCCTGTTTTGCTGACTCAATTTTTCCATTATGGAGCAGGCTTGGAATGGTCCCACGTATGCAGCCAGAAAGCGCTATAATATGTGCTTTGTATTTCTTCAGTACATCGATGTTCAGTGTGGCCTTTCCCCCCACCAGACCCTCAGTATGGCCAAATGATGACAACATCATGAGATTGCGATACCCTGTATAATTTTCCGCTAACAAGACAAGATGATTCAGCTCTGAACCAATAAGCGCTTCAAAACCAATAATCGGTTTCACGCCGTTTGCGAGGCACGCCTGATAAAATTCAATCGCTCCGTACATGGCTCCAGTGTCGGTCATGGCAATCGCCTTTTGCCTTCGCTCTTTCGCCAATTTGGGCAAATCTTTGGGACGGATGAGGCTGTCGAGAAGCGAATAGTGAGAGTGAACGTGGAGGTGAACGAAGTCCATATCTTTTCCTCTATAATAAGGTCTCAATGCTACGGACGGTATGGTACCATAGAAAGTTAAAAAGACAACCCAAAAAAATCCGAAATTCGAATATCGAAATTCGAAACAATACCAAAATTCGAATCACCAAATTTCAAAACATTTTGGTTATTTGAATTTGTTTCGGATTTCGTGCTTAGGATTTCGGATTTATCAATGGTTGTGGATAACATTATTTCGCTTAATTGACAGTAAATCCAAGATCAGCTACACTAAGAATATAGCTTACTTAATTTTACTTTATGAATAAAGCAGAATTCGCCCAGGCGATCGCCAACAAAATTGGCACATCAAAAAAAGAAGCCGAAAGCATGGTCGAGGCGGCAGTAGACATTATCACATCAACTCTAACGGGTGGCGGCGAAGTGAACATTGCCGGTTTTGGCGCTTTTTCTGCCAAAACCCGCGCCGGTCGGGTTGGCGTGAATCCGCAAAATCCGACTCAAAAAATCCAGATTCCGCCAGTGACGGTGCCAAAGTTTAAAGCTGGGAAAGGATTAAAGGATGCACTAAAAAATAAATAAGCAACTTTTCAGATAAAAAAATAAAGCCCGTTCATGGGCTTTATTTTGTGTCAGGGGGGAGAGTCGAACTCCCGACCTGAGGGTTATGAATCCTCCGCTCTTACCAACTGAGCTACCCTGACTTATCGTAGCGCCACGGGGAATCGAACCCCGATTACAGCGTTGAGAACGCCGTGTCCTAACCGTTAGACGATGGCGCCATTATTCGCGCAAGCAGTATATAAAAATTCACTCATACTGTCAATTGTCAAATGTCAGGTGTCACGCTACCTCTCTGGCGGCACTTGATAATACTGCAAAGCAAATTTAGCAATATCTTAAAA
>JBBTRO010000091.1:0-16189 GCA_038065155.1 Patescibacteria group bacterium | reverse complement strand
GAAGACAAACTGTCTGGATGCACCCGCTCCAATCACACGCTCTTGACCACCTTGGCCACAAACGTTGTTCGGACAGATACCGCTTGGATCAAAGAGTACTCGGTGGTATTCGTATCCACCGACTCCGACAGTTGAACTCGTATAGAGCTGAACCTCTGGAGTAGTGGTGATATCGACCAATTGAGCCGCCGTAACATTGGCGCTGGTGGTCGTAATATCAAAGCTGAATTTGTACACCGAGATATCGCCAGTACCTGCCTTGACTGTGAAGCGATACAAGTCATTTGACCCGCTGACCAACTTAGCAACGGTATTTGCCACACATGGATCAGTGACATTGTTGACACAACCCTGTGGCGGCAAAATCGTTACCGTTGGCACAGCCTTGTACATGTAGTGCGTACTGCCGTTTGGCGCCGTACTTCCAAAGTACACGACTGCGTCAGCACCACTCTGCGAACCCTTGGCCACAACATCACCAACCACGGCGATATTGTAACCCAAGCGATGGCCACCGATCTGAACATTGCCGCCTTGGACAATGCTATTCAAGTTGGCCTTGAGGATAAGCTTTGTGCCAGCTGAATTTGCGCGGTCAACGATGACAGCATTGTCATTCATCTGGATGAGTGGCTTCGTACTGGTTGGTACAACCGAACCAAGTACATTGCCACTGCTATCCGTGACGTAGAGCAATGTGTAATCCTGATACGCGGCACTATTGGTATCCGTGACGCGCTGTGTGAAGTAGATCTTCTCAATCTTCACATTTTCCGTCGTCGTCGCATACAGGTTGAAAGAAGCAAGTTCTACTCCCTGCGTACCAGCGACGTAGTTCTTGGCGACCACGTTGGATGGGTCTTGAGAGACCTGTACCGTGCCGCCAGCTGTACCGACCGTCACACCTTGGCCAGCAGCGGTGTCAGCGACTGGAGTGATCGAGTTTCCACTCGTCACACCCACAGCCGTGACCAGAGAGGCCGCGTTGGTGTAGATGCTGTGCGTACCAGTACTGGCGCCGCCAGTAATGTTGCACTTTACCGTCACCGTCAGTCTCTTGCCAGCTTTCACGATGAATTGATCAGCGCCGCTCAAGTTGAAGGTCAGTGTTTCATCATCATTCGCATCGGCATCACTGCCACTCTGCGCATTGGAGAGGGCTACTTGCGTGCCTGAACCGTTGCCGCTGTCGCCATCCTTGTCCACAAACAAGCGGTCGTTCTGGATATCGAGCGACTTGGCGCCATTCCATGGATTAAGTTTCACCTGGAATTGCGTGACGCGGATATCTTCGGATGATCCGGTGGCATCGAGTTGCACATTCTCACATTCAATATCAGTCACACCGCCAGCATACGTTGTCGAAGCTGGGGATGAGAGTGTGGTGATACGGAGCTGTGCCGTGCGGATGGTCATGATGTTGCCGGTGATGAACGCCTGTGGCGTGGCATAGGTGCCAAGCGTCACGGTGTCGCCGGTAGTTGTTCCACGAGCATCAAAGTTCGTGGTGTTGTTCATGTCGACATCGATACGCACTGTGTTACCATCCCCTGGGGTGTTATCGATATTGGCCTTGACAGTCAAGATGTTGTCACCGACTGGCAGAGTAAACGTGTCAGTTGATGTGACATACCCAGGAGAACTTCCACCGCTCGCGTCTACTCCACCGATAAGCGCTAGCCCAGCGGCGTTGTAGATGTTGAGACCGTCGATGGCAGTTGGCGCCATGCTTCCGGTGGTACTCACACGGAAGACGAGGGTGCGGATGTCAATTGGCTCACCAGTCACTTTGAAGTTAAAGGTGCCCAAGGCGACGTTCGTACTGTTGACCGGCACGTCCCGAGCTGGAATATCATTGGTCTTGGAGACCGACAACTTTCCAGTTGAAACGGTGATGGTGTTCGTCATGGCCGTTGCGTTGTCCGTTGGGGTAACGTAGACGCCATTCTTGGTATCAAGCGCGAGCACATGAACAGTCTTCGAGATATCCAAGTTCATGGTGCGGCCTGATCCATTGACGATGTCACCAGTCACGCCAAAGGTTTTGTTGTTTCCTTTGGTAATAAGACAATCAGTCGTACACGCTTTGAGATCAAAGGTGACATACTTGTTCTTCATGACACCGCTCGTAATGACATTGTTGTTGTAGTTGATCTTGAAGTTGCTAAAGTCTCCATCACTGGCTGTGCCAGAGTTGTAGAAAACGATGCGCTCGACTTGGAAGTCGTTGGTCGCGACCGTGATCTTGAGACTGGCCAAGTCAACTAGTGTACTCCCCAATTCCTTGGTGGAGTTGTTGAGCGTTGAGCCTTCGGCCAACGTAACGCTCCCTAGGGTGACGTTGTTGTTGGCTGTAACTGCGTTACCAGCGAGTGGCAACCCTGTGGCTGTCCCGCCGTTCAAGAGGACCATCGTATCAAGCTGGAGGACTGGCACATCGCCGTTACCAACGGTCGAGGCCATGTCACCAACGATAGTATAGGTCTTTGAGGTATTGGCTGGAACAGTAATGTCTTCGGTGAAGACGGCGTAGTTGTCAGAATTGAGTGTTTTACCACTGTCATTCAACAAGTTGCCATCAGCATCAACGAGGTTAATCGTTGAGAAATCACTGTTCTTGGCTGGTGAACCGCCGCGCGTTACACGGAAAGAGTCAATCGTCGCGTCGGCTGAGCCGGCGGTAAAGATGACTTTCGTAAATGGCACGCGAGCCGCGCTGGCCAAGGCATATGTACCCTTTGGCGTATCAGACGCGAGCGATACCGAAAGTGATCCGCCCGTGACTGGCGCTGGAGTTGGTGTCCCTGGAGTTGGGCTTACAGTGGCTGTGCCAACACCCTGTGATGGGTTGCTGTACAGGCTCGCGACGCTGACTGTGCCGGTGCCAGTTGGCACGGTATCAGCGACAGCTTGAGATACAACGCGAACATCGCCTCGTACCGAGCCGTCTACCACCATTTTCTTTTCACCATTCTCGACAGAGTAAATAGTATTACTACCACTTACCTGAATGAGCAAGCCATTATGTGGTTTGACTTCTGTTACATCTGCGCCGCGATTTGGATAGTTTGGCCAGAAGTAATCAGAAACATCCACCACTTGACCCGCCCAGTTGCTGCCGTATAAACCGGCGGCGACTGCTTCACTGCCAACCTTTGAAAGTTTGTTCCCTGGTTCCACGGCATACACGTCTGGTGAGATTTGAAGCTTCACCATGCGTGAGCCTGGACGCCAGTTGACACCAAACGGTGGCACACTTGGCTGTGGGTAGCTGGCAAGACACGAACTATCGAGCTCGATAATTCCAGAATAATCTGGATACCAGCTGTAGTACACTGATGAGTGTGGGAAGTACAGACGGTGCATGTTGGCAGTGAGGAGGTAGACTGCACTGTTGCCGCTAACCTTGAATAGGTCGCCGGCAGCGAGTGTCGGACAGGTGGCAGCCGTGGCCGCTAGCGGCACTAAAGCCGCGAGCCCCATGCTCCACACGATTGTCAGACCCACCACACACCATGTAAACGCTTTTTCCCCGATTTTTAATGCATGATTCATAAGTAAATAAATGTCTTATCCTCCAGCGCACACTGATCCGCCGAAGCGGACAAAATGGTCTGGTAGATAAGGCCTACAACTAGAAGCGTCCAACGACTCGGATCGAGTCTCGACCTTTGCTGGACACTTTCCCCCCGATTAAATCGGGAGGCTGCCCACCCAACATATCTTCTAATGTTGGGAATACTGTATGGCAGAAATTCGTCCACGTTGGTTTGGGCAAAACCCACAGTGGACGAACCAAGCCATACAGTATCTTAATCTTCGATTACACGATTACAATGTTGTGCTGAAGCGCACATCACTCTCCTCATACGATAATTAATTGAGAAGGGTGACGTACGTAAAAGCTACCTCCCTACCCCCTGCGATGGGGGCGTCACGGATTCTCCACCCGTAATCAATTTTGCCTGAGTGATTGCGGTATCAGTATTATTTTTTACGACGGTAAGAGCTTCCACTTTTTTGAGCGCTCCGGCCAAATCATTATTTTCAATCAAATTTTTTGCCTCTGCCACTGTTTTTTCGAGAATCTTATTTGCTTCAACGACCTTTTCCCCCGTGGCTTTAATGGTCTCGGCAATCGTCACCGGCGTGGGCGTAGTACTAGTAGGTGCAGACAAGACAAATAGCGTTTGATCCAAAACCTGACTGGTATCGCTCGCGACCGATGACGCCGTTAGCGGAGCCAGAGGTATCGTCTCGCTACTCATAGTGGTCGGTGTAGCTGGTATGGTTGGGTCAATCGCGGTTGTCACGGCCGCGGCATCTTCATTGATTTTTGAAAAACCGGTCACGATATCGTCGAGCTTTTTTTCCACCGTCGCTTTGATTTCTTGCGGATAAATGCTTTGATCGCCAGCCAATGTATTTTCAACCAATACCTGCACTGCCTTTACCCCGGTCACTTCTATGAGGTGCGTGGCTTCACCAATCTCTTTTTGCAAATCAGCCGCTCCAACACCTTCAATACTGTTTTCAACTGTTTGCGGCAACTCCGTGGCTGGCTTGGTGTCCAAAGAATTAAGCAGAATCTCGGTCTTTTCATTCACCGTTTTGGCCACGGTCGTAGCCTCATCTGGTT
The DNA here is from genome assembly GCA_038065155.1 of Patescibacteria group bacterium. Classification (GTDB taxonomy): domain Bacteria; phylum Patescibacteriota; class Patescibacteriia; order Magasanikbacterales; family UBA922; genus JAHFIC01. The sequence goes on along the minus strand of JBBTRO010000091.1, from coordinate 11,550 downwards.
GTGATACACCAATGGCATCCAAACTTTGGCTGGTGGATTCAATTGATTGTTTCAAAGACTGAATCGCGACTTTCGCCTGATCAGTGGTTTTTGACTTATGATATTCCTCAACGCGATTGGATGCGTGCTTCAAAAGCGTATTGACCTTATCCTTTTGGCCGCCCACCACTGTCGCCACGATAAGCTCGGTTTTTTCTGTCGCCAATTTTACATTATAAAGAGTATCCCCGGGGAGACTATTTTGCGCGGCGCTAACGCTGGCAATCCAGCCGCTCACAGTGAGGAGGAGGGCAAGAGAAACAAAACCAACGGAGCGAACCAGTCCGACAATATTCTGCGGCAAAAACAGCTTTGCGGCCTGTTTTGCCTGGGTGAAGACACGATCATGCAAAGACGGCGCAACTCTTGCGGCATTCACCGTATTTTTAATTTGGCTAAGCAGAACACCGCGGTTGCGCGCTACCCACGCCCGGTCTGGCTCTATCTGGCCATGATGATGACGCAGTGACCGTAATTGAATTTTGATTTCTCTCGGATCCATATTATTTACAAAAGTTCGCGTAACTTTTTCAGTGCTCGATGAAGGGTAACACGCACCCCGATGGCGCTCTTGCCAGTCATGCGCGCGATTTCAGTGACTGACAAATCTTCAATATATTTAAAAAGGATTACTTCCTGATATTCCTGTTTCAGTTTTTTTATGACCTGTAACAATCGCTCGTTTTCGGTACTCAGCTCCAGAAAATGTTTTGCTAGCCCATCATCACTCTCGTCGACGGTATCGAGCGAATCCTCCTTGCGCCTGGCTCTTTCGCGATAGATGTCTACCACTTTATTGCGGGCGATGGCGTAGATAAGACTGCGAAAATTCCTTATCTCCTTGCCCGACGAACTGGTTAGGTATTGCCAGCATTTCAAAAAAATTTCACTGGTCGCGTCTTCTGCTTCCTGCCGGTGCGATAATTTAAAATACACAAAACGATACACCGGTGCGACGTACTGATCGTAAAGCGCCGCGTAGCTGTCGGGATCCTTGTTTGTCTGTACCCGGTAGAGCAGTACTTTTTCTTGTAATTCTGCTTTCATATAGAAAGACGTGGATAGAGGAAAAATGTTACACCACCCACAATTTCTAAATGGTCATATTATACCAAAGACAAGCCAAAAAATCAAAACCACCTTCATTCCCCAAACAACTAAAAAACAGTTGTGGCGGCTACATTTCAAAATTAACTTAATTTGTATAGATTAATGTATACAAATTAGAACTTTTCATTTTATTGTAGATTTAAGGATATGTATATACTTGTCTATACAAAATATTAAAAATTAACTAACGCAAACGACTTCTTGACAAAAAAATGACTGACTGATATTATTTGTTTAAAATAACCTATACAAAATACGTCCAAAAGTCTCAATGTATGGTGACTCCGTTGTCCACACCACAAAGCCAAGAAAAAGAAATTATTCGAGTCTCCATCTCCGAAGCCGCACGGCTCTTTGGCGTCAATGCCCAAACCATCCGCCGCGCCATCAAGAATCAGGAAATTACCTATGTGGTCGTCGCTGGAAGATACAAAATAAATTTTGTCAGTCTCGTGAAATGGTCACAAACCAAAACCACCATAAAAAATAAATCACAAAAATTCGGCATTGGCCAATACGTCGACAAATGGCGTATCAAAAATACGCTTTTTTCTCCAAGCGTCCGTACCATAAAGAAACAGCCACCAATTGATCGAGAATCTGGAATCTAGAATTTAGAATCTAGATACTTTTGTTATCTTTGTTTTGTGTTTACTCGAAATTTGTACAGAGGTATACTAAAAGATAAAACAAGGTTCAATTTTCCAGATTCCAAATTCTAGATCCCAGATTCTTCATATGTTGTTGCAATACTACCATCGACACTACCACCTTCGGTACGTGCATGCGAAAAAACTGCTTATCTTTGATCTCGTACTTCTTTCAAGTATTGCCGCACTGATTGGCCTCACATTCTTTTGGCTTTGGTATGATCCGACTATACGCTCGTCGATTATTCTAGATATACATCTTTCTTCTGACGCGAAAATCAAAAGTGGCGAGACGGTTGAGTTTGATGTCTATTTTAAAAACAAAAGCTCAATCCGCCTGCTTGATGCGAAACTTTCATTGCTGTTACCCACAGGCTTTATTAGTTCAGATGTCACCACGTCTACTTATCCCACGGCGTCACTCCATGAACTCGATCCTAACGAGGCTGGCACGTACCGTTTCCATGGACTCCTGTACGGCACACCCGACAAACCAATTCACCCGATCGTTGCCTTATCATACCGCCAAGAGCACCGACTAGTTCGTGAAGAAAAAATTGCTGCCCTAATTCTAACGCCGCGCGGTTCAATCCTGATTGGTCAAATCACAACTCCCACGACTACCCTAGCCGGATCGTCTTTCCCCATCCGATTCACCGTAAAAAATACGAGTGAGACAACGTTGGACGAGATCACCGTCCCCCTATCTTCGCTCAACCGTTACGGCGCCGTTTCACTCACGGCCGACAAGGGGAACATTACTCCTCATGCTTGGCAAATAGCTAAACTCGAAGGTGGCGAAGAGATCAGTCTATCTGGCGTGATTCAAGCGTCGGAAGAAATTGGCAAAGAGCAACCCATGACCCTTTCACTCACGCCCGAGATTGTGGTCGGACAAACGCCTATTCCGCAAATAACCTTTGAGCGATCAATCCTAGTACTCCCTTCTCCCGTCAATCTGACAACTCAATGGAAAAACAACGTATCATACGCTCAACCTGGTGACCAAATTCCATTCCTTATTACTCTTTACAACAAAAGCAGCCGGCCAGTCTCTAAACTTAAAGTCCATTTCCCTCTCCCCAAAGGATTGCTTGATGAAGTGTCTTGGCGCACGCTCAATCCAGATATTCCTCTCTTCAATCTCCAGATTCAAGAACAAAAATCTTTTACAGTTATCGTACCGATTGCCTCGAGGCCTCTGGGCGGCCAAAATATCCTACTCACGCTAACGCCTCGTATAGAGGGTGAAATCACGACAGCGGATGGCCTGGTACCGTTTCAATTGACACAAGCATCAGTGCCACTGCCAATTGGTACGGAGCTCGAGTTCAATGCGGCTCTGCGCTACTTTACCCTGGAAGGCGACCAGCTTGGCCGTGGACCTCTGCCACCTACTATTGGGCGAGAAACAAAATATTGGGCCATTCTGACACTAAAAAATAATACCAGCCGTATTTCGGGGCTCTCCCTGGTGGGAAAACTGAAACCGAATATCCGCTGGACTGACAACACGAGCGCCTCCCAGGGGGAAAAGATCACCTACCAAGAAAAAACCAATCGTTTCGCGTGGCACCTAAACGCGCTGGAAGCTCACGATGATGTGACTATTGCATTTGAACTTGGCTTTACGCCGACACCAAACGACACTGGCCAAACCCCAACTCTTCTTACTGATATAACAGCTGTCGCTCATGACGAATTTATCAATGTTGATATCAACTCTAGCCACCAAGCCCTAGACATTTCTCTTCCCGAAGACCCCTTGGCTCAATCTCGAGGGACAACCGTCCGTTAACGCGGATTGTTTTTCCTTGACACCTTTTGACAAACTTGCTATCGTAGGATATCGTGAATAACGTATATATACTATTTTAGTTGAAAAAAGTATATTATAAAATATGAAAATAGCAATGATCGGCCAAAAAGGTCTACCGGCTATCCATGGCGGAGTAGAGAGGCATGTCGAGGAGCTAGCCAAACGCTTGGTTTCTTTTGGTCATGAAATTACCGTGTACAGCCGCTCATGGTATACCGGAAAAAAAGAGCATACGATCTATGCCGAAGGCATACACAACAGGTACCTGCCAACCTTGAACAGCAAACACCTTGATGCCATTACCCACACCTTCCTTTCCACCTTGGACGCGATGGCCAGAGGCACCGAGATCATCCACTATCATGGCGTTGGCCCATCGCTCTGGTCATGGTTACCCCGGATCTTCTCCCCAATGACGATGGTGGTGACGACGTTTCATTGCATTGATCGCAAACACGAAAAGTGGAATGCGCTTGCAAAACTCGTCTTAAAACTCGGCGAATGGACCACCTGCCGTTTTGCGCACAAAACTATTACCGTATCACGGACCTTGGAGCAGTATACGCGCGATGTTTATGATACAAATACAGTCTACATCCCAAATGGAGCAACGATCATGGCAGACACAGCTCAATCAGAGGCAATGCTTAAACACTTTGGTCTTGAACCGAAACACTATCTCGTGGTCGTGTCGCGCCTCATTCCTCACAAAGGCGTTCACACCATCATTGGCGCCTACAACGCGCTCAGGGATCGCTCGGGAGATGTGACAAAAAAATTTCCTTTAGTCATTGTGGGGGATGGCCATTACACTGAAGAATATTCGCAGGCCTTGCGCGCACTCGCGAAGGACAATCCGCGCATTCTCTTCGTCGGGTATCAGCACGGGCCTATGCTCTCGACGCTCATGCGTCACGCGGCCGTCCTCATCCACGCTTCCCAAGCCGAAGGCTTGCCACTCACCATTCTCGAAGCGTTCGCTCTGCGTCTGCCGGTCATCTTGAGCGACATCCCCGAGCACCGTGAGCTGGGAGTCAGTCCAGAATGGCTCTTTCCTCCCGCTGATGAAAATTTGCTCTCGGCAAAAATCGAATGGTTCCTAAAGCTTCCACAGGAGAAGAAATTACAGTTGAGCGAAGAAAATTATCGACGCGCGCAAAAAAATTATAACTGGGATACCATCGCCCTGTCCACGCATACGCTCTATCAATCATTAACGCCATATCACAATCCCGGAGCGGCGCCAAATACTACGATCTCATCCCGATGATCAAAATCCGCATCCACCACGGCTAGACCGGAAATTTTTGAGGATACGGAGAACGACGGATACACTTCTTGGCCGCTGGTGTTAAAAATTTTAATCCTAGGCTCCCCGGTCATGGGAGCAACAATAATCTCTTCAGACCCGTCTCCCTCCATGTCGCCAGCCGTGACATAGATCCCGCCGCGAAAATTTTTGTCATACGCCAGCCAGCGATTGATCCGCTCATACGCTGGAGTATAGACAGACACCCACGGCGGCTCCCCGACCGATGACACACCCACGAGAAAACGAGCCTGCGGCGTCTGTACTGTGGTCACGCTATACGCGGACGAAAAAGTTTTATACTCGCCGGAAAGCCAGTCTTTTTTTAAACTTTCGCCATAGGCGCTGTATATTTTGAGCGGCGTGCGCTTGCCGGAGTCCCCATAGACCAGAAGTTCCTGACCGCTAGCTTTCGTCAGCTGCCCCAGTGTAAAAAATAATTGTCCGCCATAATTGGCCGTATACGGATAGATGCGAAAGAGCGGCTGACCGTCATCGCGCGTGGCGGTAATTTTATTTTTGGAGATAACCAAAAGGTCGCGTGCGCCATTGCCCGTAAGATCAATGCTAGCGATACGATCGCCGCCGGCAAACCGTCCGTCAAAAGCAAAAAAACCGTTGCGCGCGCGTGTGCCATCAGGATGAAAAAAACGCACGAACACGCCATTGGGGTACGGCGTGTCTAAAAGGGTCGACATGGTTTTCAAAACGATAAGGCCATCATTGGCCGGCACGGTCGCCTCATCAATAATGGCGCCGTTATTAACCACCGGATCCTGAACCCCATGGATGCGCTCATACTCGCCATCCAAACGAATTGTTTGAACTGCATTGGTGCTATTTACAATCGCCAAACCATGCTCGAATTCCCTCTGCCAGATATCGGGTGCGTATTCCGTCTGAACTGTGCGATACGCTCGCGACTTGCCGATCGGCCGCCCCAAATCAATACCATATTCATCATACCACCAAAGCTGGGCATGGTCTCGATCCCCGTAATCAAAGGAATAATAACCGTCTTCCAAGAGACTGCTGCTCAAACCAAAGCGCATTTGACGATAGTTGGCCGATCCGCAATTGTTATTTGTGTTCGCATTGATAATATTAAGAGCCGGTTCATGAGTGCGAGTTTGATTATACGCATAGGTGCGCATCGTTGGCCCCCAGCTCACCGGTAAAAAATTTTCGATCATATTACCGTTGAGTTCTCCTCGATAAAGGCGCGTCGTGCCATTGCCGACGAGAATGATGTTATTTCGACTCAAGCGGCGGGTCTCATTGTAGAGAAACTTCATGCCTGTCTGCCAATGAAGATCTGGCGCAGTATCTCGTATCCGGTCTCGATCCAGATCAATGCTGTCGCCCCCAAATGACGTGATGGAGTCAAGCGCATTGTCATAAAAAATTCCATCCCAGAGCCCGGTTGACAGGATCGTGTCATTCACGAATCGCGGCAAATACTGATTGAATCTCTGCCCTCCCGAGAGCGGACAATTGTCAGCCGCATTAAGAAGATGAGTGCCTGGCCAAAAACTCAAGCGCGAACCACTCGCATCTGCCGCGTACCACGCATCCGGAATTTGCGACGCCAGCTGGCGTCGGAGCGCGCTCGGAGAGCGCAAAGCGTCGGTCGCGATCTCTTCGGACGCGATATAAGCCAAAAGAATAATCTTTGGGTTCCATTCGCGCAACTTCCGCAAAAGCGGCCGGCTCGTAACCTGCGTCTCCATGTCGAGAATCAAAACATCCCATTTGGCGAGCTCTCTGGCTTCAATTTCGGTCAATGACCATTTTAAAAAATAGTTAGCCCGTTTGGGAAATATGTGCGGCACATGGACTGACTCAGCTGGCCGCAATGGCAAAACTATTCCAACCAGACAAAGAAAGATAATCCATCGTCGCCAGAGTTTATTCATAAAGCGAAAATACTTGTTCTATATTTCTATGAGAAGAAAAATGCTGGGAGGCAAAACTTCTGGCTTTCCCGGCAATAATCCGACACCTCTCGCGATTATCAAAAACAAAACTAACCATGTCTCGCAGAGCCGCAACGTCGGCGACAGGTACGACAAAACCTGTTTCCCCATGTTTGATCAAACCCTCTCCGGCAGCGTCCGAAGCTATCACCACCCTACCGGCCGCCATACTCTCCATGACCGCCAGACTCATGCCCTCGAATCGAGATGGCTGGATAACCACATCAACATCTTCAACATGCGTTGGCAAATCTCGAACCACCCCACGCCACTCAATCCGATCGGCTAACTCTAAATTCTTAATTCCAAATTCTAAATTCTGTTGCTCCGATCCATCACCAAAAATAGCCAGTTTCCAATCGTAATCTCGAATCATCGCCAGAGCTTGAAACAGCAGATCATGGCCTTTTTGGCGCGCCAACCGGCCGACAATCGCCAGCCGAACCGTCTTTTCTCGCAAAAGATTCGCTGGAGAAACAGCGAGCCACGGCGAAAGCTCAATGCCGTTTGGAATATAGAAAAGTCTATGTGCCGGTATGGCGAGCGGCCCCTTACAGTATGCCATTACCGCTCCTGACACCGCAACAACTGCCTGTGCCCGCTGAAGCATACACCGTGTCAGAAATTGTCGTACCCAGGACACGGCTTGTCCGACATTGTGCTGGGTACTCACCCAACAAATTTTTTTCATGAGGAAAGAAAGTAAAAAGGCCGCCACATCGGCGCTAAACACATGGCTATGAATCGTGGTCGGCTGAAATTCTCGCGCAAACGTTTTCAGCTTTTTCAGAGTTCGCCAAAATCCAAGCACCCCGGCCTCGCCAATCATGAGGGGAATCTGAAGCGCCTGAAACTCACTCAAAAGTTCTCCGCCGCCAACAATACTACCGACCGCCACGTCAATTCCACGCGCCCTAAGCGCTCGTACGTATCCCAATACCAAAATTTCTGCCCCGCCAGTGGTTAGACGTGGAATAAGATAAAGGATTTTCTGGTTCATATTACGATCGGCGTAAAACGGCTATGGCCATAAGAAGAGCGCCACAGCCAAAAGCCACGACCGCGTTTAGGGGAAAATTTGGACGAGAAGGAAACCTGCCGACGACCGGTGAGTTCACAATCTTGATTGTAACATCACCACCAACATACTCCCAACCACGTCTCGCCAGTGTATCCACCACGGCATTCGCCAAAGAAATAGCCTCGCCTGGCCCTTCATCATACGCAGATACTCGAATCACCCCAGTGCCATAGACCACAGTGGCGCTGACTGCTTTCTGCCAGCGCTTGCGTCGAACACGTTCAGTGATCTCATCGCCAACAAAACGACTCGTATCAATACCCTGCCCCCATTGGGTCATGACTTTTTCATAAAAATCACTGGTCTTCATGATGGCCACCAAATTTTCTCCAATTCGTTCGGCCGATTTGGTAATCGTGTACGGGTCGACGCCATAGCGTGATTTCGAGATAACCAAAACATCGGCCTCGGCGCGATATTCCAGGTTGAAAATAAACCCAAAAGCAACCGACAAACTGGCAGCGATAACGCCAGAGAGGACAATGATTTTGGCCTGACGACGAAGTTTTGCCAAGGGCTGGGTAGACAAAAACATACTGCAAGATACTTGAGGAATCTTAACAAGCATGGTAGCCTACCCTATTTACCCAGCTTTGTCAAGGCCATAGGTCTACACCCACCGAATATAAAATCCCATCACCAACAGGTACAAAACGATGTTCGCCAGCAGAAACCAGCGCTGTTTACCCCACAAAACCCCCTGAGGGGTAAGATGAAATCGTCCAAAAAGCTGTAACAGGTACCACAGCCAGCTAGACAAAAAACCAGAAACCAGATAGCCGAAAGGCAATTGGTGAATTATCCAGGCAAATTCGGCCATGCAAAAACCAAAAATAAGCAGCCAGTAAAGATGAGCCTTTGAAAATTGAAAAAAATACAGACTCCAAATCATCCCCGTAGCAATCATACACCACAAACCGATCAGACACGCGAGAACGATAAATGAAATCGTCGGGAAAAAAAGATGCCAGGCAAAGGTCGCGGTTGATAGGCCATAGGCCGTGAATACCCAGTAAATGGTAAAAATTCGCCGAATTGGCTTATACTCTGGCGAGGACTGCGATTGGGGCGACAGCGCCAGCCAAAACAGGTGGCCGACCATGCCGCCGCCAAGCGCCATGATTCCAAAAATGAGCGCTGGGGTTTCAATTACGCTTATAAGAGCGGTGGCCGCGAGGATTATAAATATGGTCAGGGGAACAGTTTGGAATTGTCCATGGTGGAGGCGAATAATCCGATATTGCGCCACGCCTAAAAAAATTGCCCAGACAGCCAACAAGACAAATGGCAACCATACCAGCGTAAGACGCGTTAACAAAAACCACAGACCGATAACTCCGCCAGCCGCGACGGCGCTCACGATAGTGCGAATGCGTTCTCCCGTATTACTGGGCATATGCGCGAAGTATACTTAATTTGCTCCGATGAGTAAAGTATGATAAAAAAGAAACGCTATGCCAATGTATTCAACTAACAAACGCGCGCGATTTGACTACGATATCCTCGACACCTACGAGGCAGGTCTTGTATTGTCCGGGCCAGAAGTGAAATCCATCAGAACTCAATCAGTGAAACTCGCCGGTTCTTTTGTGACGTTTCATGGGGATGATGCGAACCTCATCAATCTGCATATCCCAAAATATCAAAAAGCGTCCACGCTAAACAATTACAACCCTGACCGAAGCCGTCGACTCCTTCTTCGTAAAAAAGAAATTGATTATCTGCGCGGCAAAGCGCAGGAGAACAGCTTGACAATCATCCCATTATCGCTCTATACTAAGGGGCCGTTTATCAAAGTTGAGATTGGCGTGGCGAGAGGAAAGAAGAAGTATGATAAAAGAGAAAAGATAAAACGGAGAGATATCGAGCGTGAGATGCGACGAAAAATTTAAATCCGAAATCCGAAGCACGAAATCCGAAACAAATTCAAATATTTTGAAATTCAAAATTTGTGATTGTTTCGAATTTCGAAATTCGATATTCGAATTTTTCAATGACGGGGATGACAGGACTCGATAGTCGGATTCCCTTTGGCCATGTGCCTGGTCGAGGTGGTTTCACCCTCGTAAATCCTGAAACAATCCTTACGTGCAAACGTATTAAGTCGAATCTCAAACGCCGTGCGTAACGCATTTGTGCCAATGAGACTCGCACCCGTGGTCGCTTAACCGCTTCCACCATCGGCCTAGCGATACTCGATAGCTAACCACCGGTGTCATTCATCGAGCGTAGGGCCGACGCATTATCTGTCTGCCCGACCCGAACCCTTGCACAGATATATCCCGACATTTTTGCTCATTTCTTATGTCTGGATGTACCACCAAACGAGCTACGCTAGGTAGACCATTCCCAAAGGCCGCACTAGACCCGGGTTCAAATCCCGGCATCTCCACTCCTCCGCTCCCCGATTTTATCGGGGAGCTACGGAGTGCAGGCACTTTTAGGATAAACAAAAGCTTTTCTTCTTCGGTAAGCGGAGGAGTGTCCTCCGTAGTCCTCCGTAGCTCCGCCACAGGAGCGGAGGAGGACGAAGGAGGACCGTTTGGTATGCACTACGTTTATATTCTTCAAAGTAAAAAAGATGGTAGTTTTTATACCGGGAGCACAGATAATCTTTCAGAAAGATTGCAAGAACATAACCGCGGCCAATGTAAATATACATCGACAAAATGTCCCTGGTCGATTCATTGGTATTGTGTTTTTCAAAACAAAAAGAAGGCAATTGAATTTGAAAAATACTTAAAATCTGGATCTGGAATTGCCTTTCGCAATACACACCTCTTAAACCCAATCCCTTTGGCCGAGCCGACGACGTAAAATTCCCGGCATCTCCACGAAAATCTCTACCCCCACATCGCCAAAATCACACCCATCATCATAAGACCGACTAAATAATACAAATACGTCACGGCCCAATGGCCCCAGGATTTGCGATCCCAGAGGACGACACCGATCGTGACCGGTGCCACAAACCCCAGCCAGTTCCAGAATCCGGCCTGGAGACCCGTCATCCAGCCACTCACATTCAAGTACGTATTCGCGAACACCAACGAATGAGCGAGAACATAGGCCATAACGAGCGACCCGACGAACATAATGGCATAACTCTTCCACATCCCTTTCTTTTGTTCTGGCGTGATACTCCCGGGGTTAATCCCGCTATACTTCATCCACAGTTTCCCAAACACCGGGCCAAACCACAGTGACCCCAAAACCATGTTGGCGATAGCCGCCACGAGCACGGCCAAATAGTTGACTGGAACTACTGGCATAACAATTGAGATTAAAAATTAAGAATAGACCAAGTATAGCACAAAATTGACAAAAATGAGCCAATTTGGCATACTTTGCCTTATTATGCGCATCTCTCGCAAACGTCGCCCGGAAAAACCCATTATTCCGCATTACAATGTCAATGTTAATATTCGCGTACCTGAAGTGCGCGTGATTGACCGTGAGGGAAAAAATATCGGCGTCATGCCAACGGCCGAAGCCATCCAAATGGCCGCGGCGCAGGAAATGGATTTGGTCGAGATCAATCCCAAGGCCAGCACCCCTGTCACGCA
>JBBTRO010000090.1:0-1950 GCA_038065155.1 Patescibacteria group bacterium | reverse complement strand
CACAATTGATCTTCTTTTTCTTCCTCGTAAACCGCAAAGAGGTCGCAGACTGTACCTGCCTACCGGCAGGCAGGCTCGGGCGAAAAAGAAGATCAATTGTCGCAGGGCACGACAAGCGAGTAAATTTTATTATAGCAGAAAAACTACTGGCGTAAAAATCCATACCCAACAATTATTGCCGGATCAGTGATCGTATAGACTTTAAAAGCAATCCCCCCATCATCGCGGGCAATCAATACAGGTGTGAGTCCGGCCGCCAAAAGCGGCGCTTCCCACTGGCCAGGGCTCTGGCTTTGTTTCCACGACGGGTCGAGCGGCGCAAACTCGGTTGCGCGAATAAAATAGACAGTCTCCGGTGAAAACAGCGCCCTAGCCTCTTTGGGCAATTCAATCGTCGAAAAAATGGCTAGATCGTGATAAAAGCCTCGGCGAGCAAACAGCCAAACCTGAGAAAACCAAAGAATATTCTGGTCAAAGACAATTATTTTTTTCATGTTCAAAACATCTCGTTTATCAGGATCAACAATATTTGCCAAAAGGTACTTATGCAAACTTGGTTTTCGTATCTTCAAAACATCGTACTGGTCAAACCGGCCTAGATCCGGCACCGTCGCCTCGAGCGTGTCCAAATATTGATTCAATTGTGCCGCGCCATAATTCCTCTGCCCCCCATTATCATGCCACCAACCCGCCCGCCCACTAGGCGAGACCAAGAGATTGCTATTTACTGTAAATAAAAAAAGGTATGCGATGAGAAAACCGGCAGTAACAAAACGATACCGTCTCTGCCAGCTGAGCGTCCCGTAATGAAAGGCTATAGCCACAATTACCGGAATGAAAAGACTGCTCAAGCCCTTGGTGCTTATCGTCAAATCTTCAATGGTGACAAAGAGGAGCCCTAAAAGCGGCCAGGCAGCCAACCGCCGGTGGTACGCAAAAACATACAAAAGACTTGTGACGAATAAGAAAAGGTACGGAAAAGACACGGATTGTCCGATACTCTGAGCGAACGCGCTGACATTTCGAATCGTAAATTCATTCACACCGCTTAACTGCCATGGCGACGACTCATGAAAAAGACGAGCAAATTGCAGGGCAAAGTGCCCCCGATCCGCGTACATCATCCCGTTATAAATAATTACCGGAAGAAAAACCACCATGGCCAATGCGAACGCGCAATAAAATCTTTTTTCTTTAAAAAGAGCGCGCGCATGAATGAACGTATACACCAGAAGTGTCGGAAGAACAAAAAAGGCGGTAAATTTGGTTTCAAGAAGTAAACCCAGCGACAGGCCGAATAGCCACCAATATTTTTTCTCACGGACAAAAGCGAGCCAACTGCAAAAAGTTAATAAAATAAAAAACATTACGCCGCTTTCCATAAGCGCTGTCCTGCCAAGATAAATGGCATGCGCGTCAAGCGTGAATAGAAGCGCGGCCAAAAGGCCAATTGATTTGCCAAACAGCCCTTTGGTCCAGACATACATGAGAATAACCGACCCCAAAGTCATGAGCGCGTAAGGCAGCTTGGCGAAAAATTCTGTGGGTGAGATGCTAAGCGAAAGGTGCTGAATAAAAAACAACAGCACCGGATGATCGTGCCATGACAAATTCGCCCACCATGGATACGCGTCGTACCACTGGAGCGGTGTCGGCTGAATAACGGTGAAGGCCAGATCCAGCATGCCAATCGAGCGCGTGCTATACAGAGCGTCATCGCCCAAAAGATCGCCGTGAGAGGTGCGGAAAAAAAGCAACCAAGTAGCCAGCACTAAAATTAAAACCAGCCATTGATGACGACGGATAAATGACACGAGTGAGATTGACGAAGGTGTTATTTTCATATACACTGACTTTCGAATGGAGAGTTGGCTGAGTGGTCGATAGCAGCAGTTTACTAAACTGCAGTCTCCGCAAGGGGACCGGGGGTTCGAATCCCTCACTCTCCGC
>JBBTRO010000089.1:0-17118 GCA_038065155.1 Patescibacteria group bacterium | reverse complement strand
ATATTTTTTCCCTGGTAATGAATTTCCAGCGCTTCTTTGTTATAACGCTTTCCGGCGCATTCCGTACATTCCACAAAGACATCGGCGAGAAATTGCATCGGGATTCGAATCGCGCCGTCACCCGCGCAGGCTTCACAGCGGCCGCCGCCTTTGACATTGAAACTAAACATGCCAGCATCATAACCGCGCAGGTGCGCTTCCGGTACAGCGGTAAAAATGTCACGAATAGTAGTAAATACTCCGGTATACGTGGCGGGGTTGCTGCGCGGAGTGCGGCCGATCGGGGTTTGGTCAATCGCGATCACTTTGTCAATATGATTCACGCCTTTGAGCGTTTTGTACGGCGCTGGTTCGGTTTTGGCGCGATAAAAATGTTTTGACAGCGCCAGTCCCAAGGTGTGGGAAATCAGAGTTGACTTTCCCGATCCAGAAACGCCGGTAACGCAAATCAGCTTACCCAATGGGAGCTCGAGGTCGACAGTATTAAGGTTGTGGCCGGACGCGCCGATCACACTAAGACGCTCCCCATTGCCGGCGTGGAGTTTTTTTGGCGGCGTGATGGCGGCCTTTCGGGCCAGATATTGTCCGGTCAATGATTTGGGATTTTTTTTGATTTGAGCAATTGAACCCTGCGCGATAATTTCCCCACCGTATTCGCCAGCGCCTGGCCCCACATCAATAACCATGTCAGCTGCGGTAATCATGGCCGCATCATGTTCGACGACGATTACAGTGTTGCCCAAATCCCGTAGAGTAAACAATGTTTGAATCAGTTTATCGTTATCTTTGGGGTGCAGTCCGATTGAAGGTTCATCCAAAATATAAATAACATCGGTGAGGCCGGTCGAAAGCTGGGTCGATAGCCGAATGCGCTGGGCTTCACCGCCCGAGAGCGTGGTAAAGGAACGATCAAGGGTTAGATAGTACAGCCCGACCTGCAAAAGATCTTTTAGACGTTTATTAATTTCAGCAATAAGGGGGGTCGCAATCGGGCTGGCTGACTTGGCGAGCTGTGGCTTGGCATTCTTTTTATTGGCTGTTTTGGCACCATTGGCGCACAATGCAGTAAAAAATTCAAGACATTCTTCAATCGTCATTCCGGAAATATCGGCAATCGAGTAATCTTCCGATGCTCCGCTCGCCAGGGGCAGTCGAACCGACAATGATTCGGGCTTGAGCCGTTTGCCTTCGCAGGTGGGGCAAATTTTTTCTCGCATGTACTGTTCGATTTCTTTCCTTATATATTCAGAATCGGTTTCGGTATGTCGCACGGTCAGATTCGGGATAATCCCCTCAAAGTGCACTTTTTTATTTACCAGCTCATAGGTTTGCCCATCAGTACCATAGAAGAGCGTGTCCATGACGCTTTGCGGCAGATCTTTGACCGGAGTATCGAGAGAAAAATGATGGGCGACTGAAACCACCTCGAGGAGCTGTTGGTAATATGATTGATTACCGACAATTCGGGTCCATGGCTGGATGGCGCCTTCGGCTAGGGTGAGTCGAGGATTCGGAATGACAAGATCCGGATCAACATCCAGTGTATAGCCAAGGCCGGTACAGCGGGGGCAGGCGCCATATGGGCTGTTGAAGCTAAAGGTGCGTGGCTCAATCGGGTCAAAGGTGCGGCCGGACGCAGTACAGTAGGGGATCGTGGAAAACGTATGCTCGTCGCCGGTTTCCGGATTGAGGACAAGAATAAATCCGTTGGCGAGATCGAGCGCTTTTTCTACCATTGCCGGGAGCGGCTGTTTTTTGTTGTCCGTGATCGTGCCGATCAAAAGATCAACATCATATTTTTTTTCTGTAGAGAAAGTCAACGCTTGGAGCGCGTCCAATTTGAACATAACGCCGTTTAATCGCACTGATTCATAGCCGGTTGGCTCAACGCGTTTGAGGAGTTCGCGACTTGAGGTAAGGTGCGATGACTTGATAAATGGGGAAAACAACTCGAGTGTTTTGTGTTCTCGCGCGAGCGAGCGTACCGCTTCGATAATTTCTCCCTGGCTGTATGTTCGGACCGGCTCATTTGTCTCTGGGCAATATTGCACGCCAATCCGGGCAAAAAGAAGCCGTATATAGTCATACACTTCGGTCACGGTGCCGACCGTCGAGCGCGGATTTCCAGCAATATGTTTTTGATCAATCGCGATGGTTGGCGACAAGCCCGTAATTTCATCCACGTCCGGTTTGTCCTGCACATCCATGAATTGCCGCGCGTAGGCATTGAGCGACTCGGCATAGCGGCGCTGGCCTTCGGCATAAATCGTATCAAACGCCAAGCTGGACTTTCCCGAGCCGGAGAGGCCGGTGATGACGGTTAATTTATTTTTGGGAATTTTAACAGAAACGTTTTTGAGATTGTGGACGCGGGCATTCTTTATAGCAATAAAGCTCTGTGACATAAATGATAAATTCGAAATTCGAATATCGAAATCCGAAACAAATTCAAATTTTAAATTTCAAAATTTTTATGATTGATTATTGTTTCGAATTTCGGATTTCGTGCTTCGAATTTGTTCGAGAATAATTTTATCCCAAATTTCTTCATCCACCACTCCCTCAATTTTCGTTTGATTGACAAAATACGTCGGTGTACCGCGCACGCCCAGCTTTTGGCCATCGGCGAGGTCGTTGTCAATATTGGGTTGATATTTTTTGCTGTCAAAACATTGGGTAAAGGCGGGAAGTGCCAAACCTACTCTTTGGGCATGCTCAAGGAGGTCGGTTTTCTCCAAGGTTTTGGTTTCAAAAAGACGCTCATAATATTCCCAAAATTTTCCTTGGCTCTGAGCACAAGCCGCCGCGTTCGCGGCATTCATGCTATTCGGGTGGATCGCGGCAATCGGAAACTGTTTGAAGATCAGGCGAGTAACCGGCGCATATCTTTCAACAATTTTTTGAAAGCGGGGGTAGTCTTCGCGGCAAAACGGGCACTCAAAATCAATAAACATGACAATGGTTATCGGGGCCTCTTTGGCGCCTCGCGTCGGGTTATAGGCCTGTATGGTAGTGGCAACGGGAATATCGGTTTGCGTGTTTTCTATTGTATTCGTTTGGGTAAATCGGTTGCTGGCGAATTTCTTGGCGAGTCCTCCGTCAGCATTGTCATATTTGATTTTCCAAATATAAAAACCAACCAAGCCAAGAAAGATAATAACGGCAATCAGAACAATGCTAAGTAAGACAAGAAACACGATACCGCCGTGGGTTTTGTACCATGGTGGATTGATAGCGTCAGGCTGCATATAGAGAGTAAGTTCATGGCAGAGTATACCATCTTTTTGGGTTTGTCAACATAGGCTTGACGCGGGTAGCCATATATAGTATAGTGATGCCATCTTATTAATCTCTCAGCTTTTGCATATTTTCCTCTATCCCTTCCTCTGGGATGGCCGCAAAAGCGAGGTAAAAGGAAAAATTGTCTATGAAAATTCCAAGTTTATTGGAAATGCTTGAGTCGGGTGTGCATTTTGGGCATCAAGTATCGCGGTGGCACCCCAAAATGAAGCCGTATATTTTTAGCGAAAGAAACGGCGTTCATATTATTAATTTGGAAGAAACACAAAAGAAGCTTGATGAGACGCTGAAAGTAGTCAAACAAATGGCGGCCGAAGGCAAGACGATTCTCTTTATTACGACCAAGCCACAGGCGCAGACGATTGTGAAAGCCGCGGCGATTGACTGTGGCGCCCCGTATTTGGTAGATCGCTGGTTGGGTGGACTCTTAACCAACTTTTCCGAAATCAAAAAATTGATCAAAAGTTATATTACTCTCAAAGAACAGCAAAAGACCGGGGAATTGGAGCGCTATACCAAAAAAGAACAGCTGGAAATCGCCAAGGATCTGGAAAAAAAGGACGGCGCTCTCGCTGGGTTGGTGACGCTTGATAAAATGCCAGACGCGCTCTTTATTCCGGCAATGCAGAGGGAAAAAACCGCGGTCGCCGAAGCGCGCCGCATGGGCGTATCAATGATTGGGGTCTGCGACACCAATGCCAACCCGACGTTTGTGGATTATGTCATTCCGGCCAATGACGACGCGGTGCGCGCGATTGAGATGATTGTGAATTTGGTGCGGGATGCGGTGAAGGAAGGGAAGATTGAATTTGAGAAGAAGAAACTAGAAGCTGGTAAATAAAACAGATTCTCCTCCCTCGTAGGGAGGAGACAGAGGATGGTCTCAACGCGAGTAATCATTGAAGCCTATTTATTTATTGATTACTTTTTGCGAAGTCACAAAAGGTTGCCAATGTGAGAAGGGTTTGATAGTTCTACACTCGTTGAGACCCTACCCTGACCCTCCCCTACGAGGGGAGGGAAAGTTTTGAAAAATTTATTTTGAATTTATAATCATGCACATTATGACAATTAGTGCATCCGATATCGCCAAGCTCCGCGCTCAAACCGGTTGTGGCATGATGGATTGTAAAAACGCTCTGGAAGAAGCGAATGGCGATATCGCTCAAGCCGTGGATATCCTTCGCAAAAAAGGCATTGCCAAGGCCGCCAAACGAGCGGGTAAAGTTGCGGCGGAAGGCTTGGTCGTTAGCTACATTCACGCTGGCGGGAAAATCGGCGTACTACTCGAGCTCAATTGTGAAACCGATTTTGTGGCCAAGACTGATGCGTTTCACGCGCTGGCGAATGACCTGGCCATGCATATTGCCGCCTCGAACCCGCGGTATGTTTCGAAGAGTGATGTACCGGTGGAAGAACTGGAACGAGAAAAAAATATTTACCGTGATCAACTGATTGTCGAGGGCAAGCCGGCCGAGATGATTGCCAAGATTGTCGACGGTAAACTAGGCAAATTCTATATCGATATTTGCCTTCTTAACCAAGCATTTATTAAAGACGAAGACAAGACGATAGAGCAGATTTTATCCGAGAAAACCGCTGAAATCGGCGAAAAGATTACCATCCGCCGCTTTGCCCGCTATGAACTCGGCGAGGGGATTGAGAAAGAAAAGACCGATTTTGTGGCGGAGGTCACTGCCCAACTTCAATAATTCTTCACAGTTTCTCCACATTTTAGAGAAAAGGGCGTCTGGTCAGCCGGACGCTCTTTTGTTATACTATTTTTAATCCGTCTTCGTCCGCCTTGGGCGGACTACGCCGGACAAGTTCTTGTTTAGTACTATCATAGAATGTATGAAGAAATTAAGAGTGGCAATTAATGGATTTGGTCGGATTGGGCGGCACGCGCTCAAAGTGGCGTGGTTAAAACAACACTTGTCGAAAATTGAGGTGGTGGCGGTGAATGATCTTTCGGACACCAGAGTCTTGGCTCATCTCCTAAAATACGACACGGCGTATCCGGATTTTGCCCCAGTTGTTTCATACGATGAAAAGTATCTCATTGTCGGAAAGAAAAAAATTGCCGCGTTTAAGGAAAAAGATCCGAGTGTTTTGCCGTGGAAAGATTTAAAGATTGACGTCGTGATTGAATCAACCGGACGATTTACTGATCTTGCTGGCGCCACGAAGCATGTGACCGCTGGCGCCAAGCGTGTCCTGATTTCCGCTCCGGGTAAAGATGAAGAGATCCAAACCTTGGTTTGCGGTGTGAATGGCGGGGCAGACACGAGTGGGAGCGTCGTGAACAATGCCTCGTGCACGACCAACTGCGCTGCTCCGGTCATGCAAGTCCTGGAGAAGGAATTTGGCGTGCAGAAAGCAATGCTGACCACAATTCATTCGTACACTGCTGATCAGAATTTACAAGATGGTTCGCACAAAGATCTGCGTCGCGCCCGTGCCGCTGCTCAAAATATTGTTCCCACGTCAACCGGCGCCGCCGTGGCCGTGGCCAAAGTGATCCCAACTCTAAAAGGAAAATTTGATGGTGTGGCGATTCGCGTGCCGACGATTACGGTATCGCTCAATGACACCACGGTACTGTTAAAGAAAAATGTTACCAAAGAAGAAGTGAACGCCGCCTTTTTGAGCGCGAGCCAGACGTACTTGAAGGGGGTTCTCGAGGTAAGCGATATTCCGTTGGTTTCGAGCGATTATATTGGCAATCCCGCTTCGGCCACCGTAGATTTGGCGCTGACCAATGTGGTCGGTGGTAACCTTGTAAAAGTGGTCGCCTGGTATGATAATGAATGGGGATACGCGAATCGGTTGATTGAGATGGTGGAGATTGTTGGAGCAAAATAAAATTTCCCTCTCCTAGTAGGAGAGGGTCAGGGTGAGGTCTCAACGATGGCAGAATTGAAATCCTTTCTTGAATTGACTAACTTTTGTGACTTCGGTAAAAGTTGGCAATCAATAGATACGTTTCAATGATTACCCGCACTGAGACCCCCTCCTGACCTCCCCCTACGAGGGGGAGGAATATAATAAAAATATGTCGACCAAATCTATCAAATCCATCAAAAACCAACGTTCGCTCGCGGGCAAGCGAGTATTAGTTCGAGTGGATTTCAATGTGCCGATTAAAAATAATAAAGTGGTTGATGACGCGCGTCTTTTGGCGTCTGTGCCAACCATTGAATTCTTGATCAAAAAAAAGGCCAAAGTGATTTTGGTGTCTCATCTTGGCCGGCCTGACGGCAAACCGATCCCAGCGCTTAGCTTGCGGCCGGTTGCCAAGCGGCTGGGGATACTCCTTGGAGCGCCGGTAAAGCATCTGCCAGATTTTGTCGGGCCAAAAGTGCAAGCCGTGATTGAGAAAATGGACAATGGCAGTGTGATCATGCTAGAAAATATTCGTTTTTCTCCCCACGAACAAAAACAAACGGCGCTTTTGGCCGCTCGACTCGCCGCGCTCGCTGATATATTTGTACTAGATGGTTTTGCGGTGGCGCATCGAGGTGATGCATCAGTGTCTGGAGTAGCCAAATTTTTGTCTTCGTATGCCGGGCTTCTTTTGGATGCCGAAATCAGGGGCCTTACTCGGGTGACGCAAAAACCAGCCCATCCTTTTGTCGCCATTATCGGCGGTGCCAAAATGGAAACCAAAATTCCGGTCATGAACGCGCTCCTACCCAAAGTTGACCATCTCCTAGTTGGCGGCGGCATTGTGAATACGTATCTAAAGGCCAAGGGCTACGGTGTCGGTGATTCTTTGGTTGATAACAATTTGCTTGACGAAGCGTTGAGCTATGGCAAGAAACGAAAAATTATTTGGCCGCTCGATGTAATTGTCGGGAAGAAGACTAGTTTGCACGGGCATCGGGTTATTATTGGCGCGCCAGCGCAGGTGATCTGTAAACCGGGCGAAGCGATTTATGACATTGGGCCAGCCACGATTCGACTGTACTCTTCATATATTAAAAAAGCCAAAACATTGGTCTGGAACGGCGCGATGGGCTGGTTTGAACAAAAACCGTTTGATGTCGGCACGCGCTCGGTGGCACGGCTCGTCGCGTCGCGCTCCAAAGGCAAAGCGTTTGGCGTGATCGGCGGCGGTGAAACCGTGCAAGCGATGGAACTCGTGCACATGACCGAACACGTGGATCTGGTCTCGACCGGCGGCGGGGCGATGCTTGAGTTTTTGGCCGGAGAAAAATTGCCGGGGATAGAGGCGCTTAAAACAAAAGTTAAAAGTTCATCATAATGGTTTGCTGTACAAATAAAATAGAGGAGTATATACTATAGGTATAAATTCGAAATTCGAAGCACGAAATCCGAAACAAATTCAAATACTAAAATTTTGAAATTTGGTATTTGAAAATTTGATATTGTTTCGAATTTCGGATTTCGTGCTTCGAATTTCGAATCTAATCAATTTGTATGCCTGTCGAAAAAACTTCCGCTCGCGCCAAGCGCGCAGAGATGGATTTTGGCAAAAAAATTATTTTTACTCTTCTGGGGATTTTGGTTGCCTATGCCATCGTGCTCTTGGGCACCATGATCCGAAACAATTTGAAGGCCTATGCTTTTATTGGCCGCGGTGATCGGTCCGAACATACGCTCCTTATTGAGGCAGAGGCAAAAGTGACCGCGGTGCCCGATGTGGCAGTCGTGAATATGGTGGTCATTGCCAAAGGCGCTACGGTCGCCGAAGCGCAAAAGCAGAGTACTGGAGTCATGAATACCCTCACGGAAAAATTGAAGACGCTCGGGGTCAATGAGTCGGACATTCAGACGACGAATTATAATGTCTATCCAAAAATCAAGTATTCGCCGACCGAAGGGGAGCAGGCCGATGGTTATGAAGTGAACCAAACCGTGACGGTGAAGATTAGAAACTTAGCCAAAGCCGGAGAGGTGCTCGCTCTGGCCGGCACTGTCGGGGTGAATTCAGTCGGCGGGGTTACCTTTACAATTGATGATCCAGAGGTCTATCGGTCACAGGCCCGCTCCCTGGCTCTGACCAAAGCTCTCGAGAAAGCCAAACAGCTCTCTGCGGCGCTTGGGGTTCGCGTCGTGGGCGTGGTTTCTTATAGCGAATATCAGCCGGGCGATGGTGGGCCGGTTGCGTATGGGAGAGGCGGAATGGGCGGTGATGCCGTTGGCTTTGGAGCGCCATCAATTGCGGCCGGCACCAATGATGTCGTTATGCATGTGACGGTGGCGTATGAGATACAGTAGTCACCCAAGCACTCCAGCACCTGAACACCCGAGCACTCAACTTTGAACATGTGGGACGCCCTTCTCGGGGCGTCTTTTCGTTTCTATGAGGCTGTGTTACACTATGAGCAAAATATGTGATGTTCATTAGTATGAGTAGTTCGATTAAAAAAATAACGGCTCGTGAAATCCTTGATTCGCGAGGGAATCCAACCGTTGAGGCGAAAGTATTTTTGGCAGATGGCTCGGTCGGGGTCGCGGCTGTGCCAAGCGGCGCGTCGACTGGCGTTCACGAGGATTTGGAGTTGCGCGATGGTGGCAAGCGCTATGGTGGCAAAGGCGTCCTCAAAGCGGTAAAACACGTGAATGTCGACATCGCAAAGCTGTTGACTGGCCGTACCATAGCGAGCATGCAGGAAGTTGATCAGCTTCTGATTGCGCTTGATGGCACAGACAATAAATCGCATCTGGGAGCCAATGCGACATTGGCGGTGTCGCTCGCCGCCGCTCGGGCGTTTGCAGCAGAGGCCAAACTGCCGCTGTACCGTTATTTGCGGCGTGCCTATCCGCTGCCCTTCAAAGATTGGCGTTTGCCGGTGCCAATGATCAATATAATTAATGGCGGACGACATGCTGATAATGGACTATCGGTTCAGGAGTTTATGATTATCCCGCGGCATCGCGAAATGCGCGAGCGCGTACGGATGGGGTCGCAGATTTTTCACAGCCTGGCCAATATTTTGAGTCAAAAAGGTTATTCGACGGCAGTGGGCGATGAGGGCGGCTTTGCGCCTGAGCTGGTCACGAACGAGCGCGGTCTTGACCTAATATTATCGGCGATTCGCGCCTCTGGCTGGATTCCAGGAAAGCACGTCTTTTTGGGCATTGATGTCGCCGCATCGGAATTTTACCGCCATGGCGAGTATTATTTTTTGAGCAAAAAACAAGCCTGGCGTCCGGAAAAAATGATTTCACTTTTGGCCAAGTGGGTAAAAAAATATCCTCTACTGTCGATCGAAGACGGTCTAGCCGAAGATGACTGGGCCAATTGGCAGACATTGACCAGGGAGCTTGGTAAAACGGTCTTGGTGGGTGATGATTTGTTTGTCACCAATGTCGACCGTTTGGCGCGCGGTGTCAAAGAGCATGTGGCCAACGCGATTTTGGTGAAGCTCAATCAAGCCGGAACCTTGACCGAAACCATCGAGACCGTGCGTCTGGCGCAAACGAGCGGGTATCAGGTGATCGTATCGCATCGCTCAGGCGAAACAGCCGATACGTTTATTGCTGATCTTGCTGTGGCCGTGAACGCGGAATTTATTAAAACTGGATCTCTGTCACGTTCCGAGCGGATTGAGAAGTATAATCGGCTGATGGAGATAGAAGCTGAAGTTGGAAATTAGGAAATAAGGAAATTGGGAAATAAAATAATAAAATGCCCTCTCCTCGTAGGAGAGGGGCTCGGGGTGAGGTCTCAACGAGGGAGAAAAACAAAGTTTTAATTTTTACGTTTACTTTTGTGACTTCGCCTGAACTAGTCTATCAATTCACACATTTTAGCAATCACACACGCTGAGACCTCATCCTGACCTTCTCCTACAAGGAGAAGGAAACATTTAAGTTTTGGGTTTGGTAGAATCAAAAAATCCCCTTACAAAAGAGGATTTTTTGATGGGACCGCGAGAAAAAGAACGATTCACGGCCCATCTCGCGCGGCGGTCGCGCGCGCAGGGTCAGTTGTCAGTTTAGGTCTTTCTTCACCTCCTTTTTGTTTTCTTCCTCTCCTTGCGCTTGCGTCGCGAACACGCCCGACATGAGTAGCGTAGTTCCGGCCGCGAAGCTCGCACCGATTAACCAAGCCCCGCCCAAACTGAGGTTTCCCCAGTCCACTATGCCGAACGCCGTCGGGCAGATCAGCAGGATGGCGATTATAATTCTGGCCACGTTCATTCCTTCTCTCCTTCTTTCTTTTTTTCCGGCAGTCGATCGACGGACTGAGAGCCGATGTATAACATAATCACCCATACAGCGGCGAACAGGAGCGTGCGCCACACCGAATTGGTCCAGAAGAACCACACTCCACTAATGATGATACCGATGATAACGTGCCCGATGAATTCTTTTTTTGGATTTGCCACACATCTTCCTTCTACCGCTATTCAAAGCGGCAAACCATCATACCAAAGAGAGAGAGTTGTCAAGGTTGCGCCGGGCAGGCTATACTGTTCCTCATATGGAACCGAAACCAACACTTCTCATTATCATCGACGGCTTTGGCCTGGCTGACCCGAAAAGCCCAGGCAACGCGATTACGCCGGCGACTGCGCCGAACATCTTTGGTTACATGAAAGAATATCCGCATGCCGAACTGGAAGCGAGCGGGGAGGCGGTCGGGCTATTCAAGGGTCAGCAGGGCAATTCCGAAGCAGGGCACATGAATATCGGCGCGGGGCGGGTCGTGAAACAGGATTTGGTGACGATTGATGATAGCATTCACGATGGCACTTTTTTTAAAAATTCGGCCTTCAAACAGGCGCTGTTTCATGCCAAAAAATATCATACGGCGGTGCATATCATGGGACTTCTTACCGATGGCAACAGCGCCCACGCGTTTCCAGAGCATCTCTATGCGCTTCTCGAATTTTTTCGCGCTGAACATCAAGACAAGGTTTTTCTTCACCTCTTTACCGATGGCCGCGATTCAGGCACGCACGAAGCCTTGCAGTTTCTCCATGAACTGCGCGGGCATCTTTTGGCGCACGAAAAAATCGCCACCATCATGGGGCGTTTTATGGCATGGATCGAAACAAAGTGTGGGAGAGAACCAAGCGCGCGTATGAGGCCATTGTTTTCGGGCATGGTCATACTGCGATGAGCGCCGAAGAAGCAATTTCTCAAGCCTATAATCGCGATGAAACCGATGAATTTATCGCTCCGACCGTGATTGTCGAAAAAGATAAGCCGGTCACGACTGTCGAGGATAATGATGTCATTTTTTTTACGAATGCTCGTTCAGATCGCGCGCGTCAGATTACCAAAGCTTTTGTCCAGCCGGATTTTGAGAAAATGAACGGCGGCACATTCAAGCGCGCTCGAGTCCCGAAACATATTCGTTTTGTCGCGATGACCGACTTTGGCCCGGATCTGCCCGGTATTTTTACCGCGTTTCCCAGCCCGGATATAAAAAATAGTTTGGCCGCGGTGATTGGCGATCGGTATCGGCAATTGTATATTTCCGAAACCGAGAAGTACGCGCACGTGACGTATTTTATCAATGGCGGTTTTGCCGAACCAATCAACGGAGAGGATCGAGAACTCGTAAAATCTCCCGTGGTCTATTCATATGTCGAGCGGCCGCAGATGCAAACAGCGCTTATTGCCAAAAAGATTCTTCAGTATCTAAAAATCGATCGTTATAATTTTATCTGTGTCAATTTTCCGAACGCGGACATGGTTGGCCACACGGGGAGCATATCGGCCGCAAAGAAGGCGATTCGAGTGCTGGATCAGGCTGTGAAAAAATTGGTCGAAGCGACGCTGGCCAAACATGGCCAGGTCATGATTGTGTCGGATCATGGCAATGCCGAGATGATGGTGAATGAGAAAACCGGTGAAATCGATACTGAACATAGCATTAACTTGGTTCCTTGTATTGTCATTGGTTCGGAGATGACCAAGAAGCGGCTTCCCTCCGGCAAACTCTGTGATGTGGCGCCGACGTTACTCAAAATGATGGGAATTCCTAAACCAAAGGAAATGACTGGGAAAGTTTTATTATGAGACCAAAACCCGTTGTTCTCGCAATTTTGGATGGCTGGGGTGTGGCTCCGGCAGGTGAAGGTAATGCCATTCGTCGAGCGCGAACGCCGAATTTTGACCGTTATGTCCGCGAATATCCGGCGATGACGCTTCATGCTTCGGGCAATGAAGTGGGATTATCATTTGGCGAGATGGGCAATTCGGAGGTTGGTCATCTCAATATCGGCGCTGGACGCGTCTATTATCAGACTTTGCCTCGCATCAACGCTGGTATTGACGACGGTTCTTTTTTTACGAACGACGCTTTTTTGGGGGCAATCGAGCATATGCAAAAGCATGATTCTACTTTGCACTTGCTTGGCCTCGTGAGTCCGGGCAATGTTCACTCGAGCGAGGAGCATCTGTACGCGCTTCTGAAATTGGCCAAGACCAAGCGGGTAAAAAAAGTTTTTGTCCACGCGATCCTTGATGGCCGCGACACCAAACGCGACAGCGGAATTGATTTTATCAAAAGACTGCAAAAGAAAATGACTACGCTAAAGTGCGGCGAGATAGCGACCATCATGGGCCGATTTTATGCCATGGATCGGGACAACCGCTGGGAGAGAATTGAAGCGGCGTATCGAGCGGTTGCCCTGGGCGAGGCCAATGTTTTTGCGAGCGATCCGATTGGCGCGATCAAAGCGTCGTATGCCAAAGAAGTTTATGACGAAGAATTCGAACCAACGATCGTCGCGGTTCAGGGAGCGCCAAAAACGACCGTTTCGGCGGGCGACGCGGTTATTTTTTTTAATTTTCGTCCCGACCGCGCGCGCGAATTGACCGAAGCGTTTGTTCTGCCGAGTTTCGCGAAGTTTGATCGGCCGCGGATCAGGGATTTATTTTTTGCCACCATGGCGGAGTACGAAAAAGAGATTCCGGTGACAGTCGCCTTTCCGCCGGTTGTTGTTCACAAGTGCTTGGCCGAGGTTATTTCATCCGCCGGGCTCAAACAATCGCATATCGCGGAAACCGAAAAATACGCGCATGTTACTTTTTTCCTAAACGGAACAATCGAGGCGCCGTTTCCGGGCGAACAGCGCATCCTGGTACCATCACCGCCGGTAGCGTCATACAAGGAAACGCCGGAAATGTCAGCGTATGAAATTGCCAAAAAAACGATTCAGAGAATTGAACTGGGAGCGGATGACGTGATTATGCTTAATTTTGCCAACGCCGATATGGTTGCTCATACCGGGGTGTTGTCGGCAACCGTGGCCGCGTGCGAGGCGGTCGATGAATGCCTGGGTCAAATTGCCGACCATGTCTTGGCCAAAGGCGGTGTATTTCTCGTGACGGCTGACCATGGTAACGCGGAAGAAATTATCAATGTGAGAACCGGCGACACCGACAAAGAGCATAGCACCAACCCCGTGCCATTTTTGATCATCGGCTCCGCCTACCAAGGCATGGCCGGTTCGTCGGGCGATCCGCCAGAGGGGGATTTGAGTCTCCTTAGGCCTGTGGGGGTTCTTGCCGATGTCGCTCCAACCATGCTTAAAATTTTGGAAATTGAACAGCCAGAAGAGATGGCGGGGAGAGCGTTGATTTAGTCACCTGAGCACTCCAGCACCCCAGCACTCCAGCACCCAAGCACACACGGTATTGAAGTGCTCAGGTGCTCAGGTGCTCAGGTGCTAAAGTGGCTCGGATATGCTCAATCACTTCTTCCTCCACTTCCCGCAACGTATTTTTTGAATGGATCTCAAAAGAAGCCCTGGTTTCGTGTCCGCTGGGGACGTAGGCGCGCACCAACTCCATTACCGGCTGACCTTTGGCCCCGACAATTAGCCCATGGACGGCCCCATTATTCGGGTGCTCATGAAGAAGCAAGATTATGTTCGCTTCGCGCGCATTGGTGATAAGCTCGTCAATCACGTCAGCGAGATCGGTCTCGTGGGCGCCGGCGCGGGCAAAATCTTCGCGCGTGAGCGTGCTCCAGATGAGGCCAATGGTTCGGTCGTGCTGCAGATGGCGGAGCGTCGTACCCCACAGTTTGAGCGTCCCGACCGTGCGGGTGCGAAACAGCGCGGTTACAATTCCGTCCCGGTTGGCACCGAGTTCGATCAGTTTACTAGCCAGAGTGAGGAGACGAGGTTTGGTCGCTTCGCTTTTGAAACTGTGAGTTTTGGCAATAATCGCCGTGAGAAGCGCGGTGGCAATATCGGTGTCAATAAATTCTCCGCCGGCGCTGTTCAAGAATTCAAAAATAATTTCCGCCGTGGTCGTTGCCGTCGGATCCAAATAATTAATATGCCCGAAGCGCTCGTTGGCAGTCTGGTGATCAATATTAATCACGGGGATCTTGCCGAATAATTCAGAATTATCTCCAAAGACGCTCCCCAAAGATTCAAGGTCAGGGGCGCCAATCGTAATCACGAGATCATAGAGCCAATCTGATTGTGCGGTGCGCACGCGTTCGCGCGACAACACTCCCTGTTTGGGGGTGATAAAAATACGCAGTTTTTCGTCTTTAACGTCATAGGTCAGGGTCTCCATGCCACAGTCGCGCACGTCAACTGTGAGCACGAATTTTTGCAAGGGCGGGAGCTGTGGCTTGATCACATGGCTCCCTTTCAAAAAACGATAGACGCTCGGCAGTGTGAAATCACTGATGACAACGTCCGTGAGCTTGTCTTTTTTGCCAAGCCACAACCAGAGCGCCAGCGCGCTCCCAATCATATCGCCATCAGCGTACTTGGGGCAGACAATCAAAATATGCTTCTTTTCGGCGATGAGAGTTTGAATTTGTTGTGCCGGTGTTAACGTCATATCGTCATGAACACACCATCCAAAATATGCTCATGGCAATCCTCCTTGGGTTGCCTCCTTGATCAGTTCCAGATCAGCCACAAGGCGATCACACCCAACACTAGTGCAAACCAGTTTGGGCAATTAACCGCACATAGGCCGGCAAGAACCGTCGTAAGAAAAATTTTTTCCCTTAGCCCCATGTGATCCTCCTTTTGGAACAAGAGAATAAATCAGTCTACCAGTTTCTTAAATTTTTGTCAACAGAGCCAAATCTACCCAGTTGGGGATAGAAAAATAGCTGAATAAAGCAAAAAATGTTGCTTTTTTAGGTGATTTTTTATAGAATAAGATCCAGATCAATGGATCATATGAACGAGCTCCCCAAAGTCTACGATCCGAAACAGTACGAAGAAGCTATCTACAAACGCTGGGAAGACAGCGGATTTTTTGGTCCGGATACATTTCCTGGCGAGCCATATACCATCATGCTCCCGCTCCCAAACGCCAACGCCCCGCTTCATGTCGGTCATGCGCTTGGTTTAACGATTCAGGATATTTTGACACGCTACCACCGGATGCTTGGTCGAAAGGCGCTCTGGTTGCCTGGCACTGATCACGCTGGATTTGAAACTCAGGTCGTGTTTGAAAAAAAATTAGAGAAAGAAGGCGGTAGTAGATTTAAGATGACACGTGAAGAATTTTATAAGGCCTGCTGGGATTTTGTTCAACACAATAAACATTTAAGCGAGAATGGCATCCGGCGTCTCGGCGCATCATGTGATTGGAGCCGTAATATTTTTAGTCTTGATCCGGAGATTGTGAAGGTGGTCTATGAAACGTTCAAAAAGATGTATGCGGACGGTCTCATCTACCGAGCTGGCCGGATCTGTAATTGGTGCCCCAAGCATCAAACTGGACTTGCCGATCTCGAGACCAAGTACGAGGAACGCAGTGAGCCGTTTTACTATTTTAAGTACGGCCCCTTTGTGATCGGCACCAGCCGTCCCGAAACCAAGTTTGGCGATAAATACGTAGTCATGCATCCGAATGACAAGCGTTACGCGGAGTTTAAAGAGGGTCAGAAGATTGATCTCGAATGGATCAACGGACCAATCACTGCCACCATCATCAAAGATGAAGCCGTCGATATGGAATTCGGTACGGGTGTCATGACGATTACACCAGCCCACGATGCGGTGGACTTTGATATTGCTGAGAGGCGTAAGCTTGATATTGAACAGATTATCGATAAACGGGGTAAATTGTTGCCAGTCGCTGGCGAATTTGTCGGCATGAAAATTTTGGACGCACGGCCTCAGATTGTGGAAAAGCTTCGAGCCAAAGGACTCTTGGATAAAGTGGACGAAGCGTACAAGCACAATGTCCAGCTCTGCTACAAATGCGGCAACCTGATCGAGCCGCAAATTGTACCGCAGTGGTATATCGCCATGACCAAATCACTGCCAGATGGTCGGCTCAGTTTGCGCGACATGGCTGTTGCTGCGCTGGATAAAAAAGAAGTTGAAATTGTCACGGAGAAGTTTGAGAAAATTTTCCGGCATTGGATGGAAAATATTCGTGACTGGCCGATCTCCCGCCAGATTTGGTGGGGGATACCAATCCCTGTTTACTACTGTAAACAGGCAAATCCCAAATCTCAACTCCCAAATCCAAAATGTCTTGAACCGATTGTTTCTGAGGTTGAAATTTTTGCTTGTCCGCATTGTGATGGGGAAGTAGCCAAAGATTCCGATACCTTTGATACCTGGTTTTCGTCGGGTCAGTGGCCGTATGCCACACTCATGGCCAATGATGCGAAGCATGGCACGAAGGATTTTGCCAAGCATTTTCCAACGCAGGTCATGGAAACCGGCTGGGATATTCTCTTTTTTTGGGTGGCGCGCATGATCATGTTATCATATTATCGCACCAACAAGCCGCCGTTTGAGAAAGTGTTTTTGCACGGGCTGGTGCGCGACAAGGATCGGCAGAAGATGAGCAAAAGCAAGGGCAATGTGATTGACCCAAGGGAGATGATAAAGA